>JAUSPW010000271.1 GCA_030652635.1 Pseudohongiella sp.
TGGGAGTTTTTTGAACTGGCGGTGAGCGCTGAGGGTTCACAAATAGTGACACGCGGCTTTACCGATGTGGTCAATCGTTTTGGCGGCAACTGTCTGGATTGCCACATCAAAGCTGAACCACAGTGGGACATGATCTGCGAGACCGGACACGGCTGCGACCCGATCCCCTTGTCACGTGAAATGCTCACCGGTATTCAACAAAACGATCCACGCTGCGTTCGCCCGGAGTAATCCGGGCGCCTGCGTGAGACTCGCTGGCGTGCTGCAGGTCTTATTCCTGCAGCACCAGCGTCATCAGATTGGGATCGGCCGCGATGTCTTGCTCGTAGAATGGCAGGCTGATCCACTGACTGTCTGAGTACAACCGTGTCTGATCCGCAAAATGCGGCGAACGCGGATCTTCAGACTGCGAGTAGGTCAAAATGGCTTTGGCCTCTACACTGCCATCCTGCTGCCAACCCACTGTCTGAATATAACTGTTGCCATGCACAATCGGGCTGTAGCCCACACCCGGACGGTATTGAGAGGTGATCACACTCCACATACCGGCGCCACCATCGCCACCTGGAATAGGGATCATCTCGTTGCCGCGCGGCTCAAACTGCAAGGTGCCTAATGGCGCATCCAGTGCAACCTGATTGTCGGTAAACAGCTTTTGTGAGGTGGCCAGCGCCTGGCGCAACGCCTGTTTGACCTGCTCGTTGTCCAGCGCCAGTGTGCGCGGCGTATTCACTGGATCGGCGGCATCAAACGGGACGGCATACAGCCCTTGCGTGCGTGCAGCCTGTCGCCAGAACTCGCGCCAGACATGGGCACCACGACTGTCGACATCTTCGCGTCTGTCCCACCCTGCCAACGCCGCACAGGCGGCGCTGATGTCGACCTCGGCAGCCTCCAGCGTCACCAAGGTGTCGCCTGTGCACAGCGTCAACACCTCATCCAGAAACAGTTCAGCACCAAAATGGCGATGGCTGAATAACATGTCCTGCAGATCCTGTGCCTGCATTTTTTGACCGCGGGCCAATGCTGCTTCAATGAAGGTCAGGCCGGCACGGGTGCGCAGACTGACCGCAGCATTCTCGGCGCCAATAATGGGTGAGAAACCTTGCAATGGCTGACGCGGCGTGGATAACCAATAACTGTCGTTAGCATTGTGTACATAGTCATCGCGACGGATACGCGGCATGTTGTCGGCGGGCATGGCGCCAGGAATATGGCTGGCGGGTGCGTTCTGCCATTCACAATCCGGGCGGGTGCCATCGAGAATAACCAGTTGCCGTGGCACACCGTCCACCGGCACCTGACAACGACCAATCAAGTCGGCATCCACATTGGGCACCACACTGATATCCGCGTAAAACGCTGTACCGTCACGATCGGCCGCTATCGTGTTGGTCCAGGACACACCTTGCAGACTGAGCGCCGCTTCCACCTCATCAATATTGCTGGCTTTGTTCAGGGCATCGTAGGTCACTGCGGCCCGATCATTGTAAAGATTGGCATCGCGGATGGCGTAAGCGCGTTCGGGTGTCCACGGCAGTTGATCAGAGACCAGCAAGGGCCCGTAATGCGTCATGTATACGGTATGTGATTGCATACTGGCGCCGCCTTCCTGATTACGCACTGGCACCTCGATCGTCACCGGTTGCATATCACGGTAGTCGTCGCCATAACGATAACGTGTGGGATTGGTCGGATCGAGTTCCAGCGCATAGATGGTGGAACGCAGTCCGGTGGACACGGTATGCGTCCACGCCACGTCCTTGTTAAAGCCAATGGCGATGCGGTTGGTGGTATACAGGCTGACGCCCATGACGTCCAACTCACCGGGAATGGTAGTGTGAATCATGTGAAAACGTGAGGAGCCCTGCCAAGGGTAATGTGGGTTGCCAAGCAGCAGGCCACGGCCGGTTTCAGTCACCTCGCGGCCCATGGCAACCGCGTTGCTGCCGATGCCGGCGGGGATCTCAAAATCGGTAGACAGACTGGCGATTGGCTGCCCCGGTGGTGCGGCATTGGCCATTTCGCGTTGGAAACGTCCCAGACCATAACGGATGCCCACGCCAATAGTGAGTTTATCCAGATCACGTTCGGTGATATTGCTCACCCAGGTTGCACCGGCACAACTCTCCGGCAAGTCCTGCCGGTGATCGTTGATATAGCGGTTGTATCCTGCAATATAGCCTGCTGAAAATTCATTGGCCTTGTCACTCTGGCTGGCGCGGAATCCGGCAATCATGGTCTCATCGAGTACAGCACGATGGAAAATATCACTCTGCAGATTGCCCTGCTCCGCACCAAAGTGCCGTGACAACTCACCGTTGACCATCAGCACATCTTTGGCGATGGTGCAGACCGCGTCCTTGGCAGTCGCATACGCAAATCCATATCCAAGGCTGGCCCAGTCATCCGCTTTCACATGTGGAATGCCGTAACTGGTCCAGCGGATCTCTGAATTGAAGCGAAACTCAGGTATTGCACTCGTGTTTTGTGCCGCTATGTCTGCGCCAGGCGTCGACGGCTCCGAACACGCTGCCAGCAAAACCAGCAGGCTTGCCAGTGTGCTTTTGCGCAAACGATCGGAGCTGGCAAATGCCAGTATCGGGTGACAATCGTGGTAACGCATGGTATCTCTCCATTCTTGTTGTTGATCAATGACGTTGTTCAGCAGCGCAATTTCTATTTTTCACTTTATTCAGGACTGTTTATGAACCCTTTTTTACTCGAAACCGGACACCCCGGCAGGTGGCTTTCTGCCGTCAGTTTAGCGGCAGCTTTGTCAGCGTGTGGCGGCGCAGATCCTGTCAACACACCGGCAACTGCTGCAGCTGACCAGTTTATGGCCGCGTTTGAACAGCACTGCGGACTGTCTTACGAGGGCAGTATTGCCGCCAACACGCCCGCCAACCCTAACGACGCCTTTGCCGGCCAGACACTGGTCATGCATGTGCGCGAGTGTCTGGACGGCGAACTGCGTATTCCTTTCCACGTCGGCGATGACCACAGCCGCACCTGGATTATTACGCGCACTGACACGGGCCTGCGCTTAAAACATGACCATCGCCACGAGGATGGTTCTGAAGACATCCTGACTCAATACGGTGGCGATACCAGCACAGAGGGCAGTGTGTTTCGTCAGGAATTCCCCGTGGATCAATTTTCGATAGATCTGTTCCTGAAAGAAGGCTCTGCAGCGTCCGTAACTAACGTCTGGGCCATGGAAATCGAACCCGGCTCTCAGTTTGTGTATGAGCTGTCGCGACCCGGTTCTGATCGCATGTTCCGGGTGGCTTTTGATCTCACCACACCGGTGGCAACTCCTCCCACACCGTGGGGGCATCCGGAACTGAACTGAGACCAGCCTTGTCACTCAGGGCTTTTTGCAGCTGGCGGAAAAACGCCCGGATATCCGCCAGCAGCAGTTCGGTTTCTTCCAGTGCCGCAAAGTGGCCACCTCGCGGCATCTCGGTCCAGCGCACAATGTTATAAGACTGCTCAGCCCACAATCGGGGTGTCAGGTAAATCTCTTTCGGGAAAATAGCCACGGCCGTCGGCACACTCACAAACCCCAGGGGCTCACTCATTGGCACGGCGCGGTTTTCATAATAAATACGTGCGGATGACGTGATGCTGCCTGTAAACCAATACACACTGATATTGGTGAGCAATTCGTCTTTGCTGAATTTGTCTTCCGGATGATTGTTGGGCAAATCACTCCAGCCGTGAAACTTTTCAACAATCCAGGCTGCCAGTCCGGCAGGCGAATCATTTAAGCCCACCCCTAGGGTTTGCGGTTTGCTGCCCTGAATCTGCTGGTAAGCGGTTTCGTTCGCCATAAACGCCTGTCGCTGTTCACGACGGGCGAGGTCGGCGGCAGGGGTCTGCGCACGCAGTTCAGCATCGGCAGGTGGATTGGCCAACACAAAATTGGAATGCAGCCCGATCAGACGATCGGGATAACGCGCAGCAAGAATGCGATTGATGATGCCACCCCAGTCACCACCCTGGGCGCCGTATTGTTCATAACCCAGACGCTGCATCAGCGCCGCCAGCATGTGCGCCATTTTTTCAGGGTTATAACCGGGCTGAGACGGTTTTTCTGAAAACGCAAACCCTGGCAGCGACGGCGCCACAACATGAAACGCGTCCGCAATGTCGCCGCCATGCAACTCAGGACGTGTCAGCGGCTCAATGATTTTGTGGAATTCCACGATGGAACCCGGCCAACCGTGGGTAATCAGCAAAGGGGTGGCATCGGGATGGGGTGAGCGCTGGTGGATAAAATGCATCTGCAGTCCGTCAATGTCGGTGACAAACTGATCAAACTGATTCAGACGCTGTTCCTGTGCGCGCCAGTCAAATTCATGCTGCCAGTAATTCAGCAACTCAGCCAGATAAGCGGTGTCCGTCCCGTAACGCCAGTCAACTTCCTGCAATTGTTCGGGCAGACGCGCACGCGCCAGGCGTTGCTGCAGATCCACGATGTCTGCCTCTGGAACATGAATAATAAACGGCCGGACAGAGGTATCCGCAGAGGCGCTAACAGCGGTGTCAGCCATAACGCCTCCCGCGGGCACTAGCACAAACAGCAGTGCACCCAGCGTGAACATCATGCCGGCTAAGGCCGGCACTCTTGATGAGATCTTCATGCCGGCTAGGGCCGGCACTTTTAATGTGACCTTCATGCCGGCTAATGCCAGCATCAAGCGCGCCATCACTCTGATTCCTCGCCATCCAGCGCCCCGTCTATCGGACCTTGCTGGCCGAGCTCTTCCAGTTTACGGGCGCCGGCCAGAATGCCAGAAAACGCGTAGTTGCCTTCATGACAGGCATACTCATACATCATTTCTCCGTCCGGACGTCGTTGCATGGGTATCTCGGCCGTCCACGGCTGACGGAACACCGTCGGGTCGTCCAGTGTCACGCTGTATACAATTTTACCCGGCGACTCTAGCCAGAACTTTTCAGTGATGGTCAGGTGTTCACTGGCACCCCGGAATGCCTGCTGCGGATGGAAATGCCTGGTTTCAACCACTAGCGTGTCGCCTTCCCAGCGTCCGACCGACTGCCCCATCCAGTGCTCCGTGTCATAGGATGTATGCGGTTTGTTCAAGGGGATAATGCGGGCGTCATGCACCATTTCCACCAGAATCACCACATGATCCGGAGTTTGCACAATATGGTAATTGTTGTTGTACATCACCGGCAACATGGGCGGCCCGGAGCTGGAGCTAAACGCCAGCAAACAACGTTCACCCATCGGGCGCAGTTCCGGACCATCAAAGGGTTCGACGCCGGGGCGTGCCCGCCACTCTGCAATCAGCCCTTGTGGACGATCGCCCTCTACAAAGGGGATCTGTCCATCTGGCGGATCAACAATCAGCGAGGTTCGGTATTCCCCGTTCACCACGGCGACAGTAGTGCCTCTGTCCAGCCAAAACAGGTTGTAACCGGCATCTGTATTGCCGTCGCTGGGCGGCGGGCGGTTGGGGTCGCTGGGTTGGTTGGATTGTTCAACGCGCTGACGCGCCACTGCTTCGAACTCGCGGGCCTGATCAGGCGTTAAAAAACCCTGAAGTCCCAGCTGAGCCGGACGCTCCAGGGGCGTCTGAGTCTGATTGGTCCACAAACCCTGCAGGTCAGGTTTGCCATCCGGTGTGCGGGGTAATGCCTGTTCCCCGGTAGCTGACTGTGCAAACGCCAGCGCTGCCGGCGCCATTGCCAGCACGCTTACTGCGGTCAAACGGTAAATCGTTTTGCGGAGTATTGTCATTTTTAGTGCCGCCTCGTGATCGATTCCCCTACATAGTAGACCGCTCGTTTGTCGGACACAATGCTTGTGATTCAGCAGGACATACCGCACTTGAAGCCCCCCTACAAATCAGGTTTACTGCTGCCCTGATTTATAAAATAAACACACAAGAATTCAACAGGAAACCATTATGTCTGCCCGCGACAGCCATTCCTCCATGACGCCAATCCGTGTATTGGGCATCGCCGCCATACTGACTATCAGCGTGTTAAGCCATGTTGCGCAGGCACAACCGGGCAATGCGCCCGCATCACCTGCCACCATGGCGGCTCAGCGGGCACTGCGCGCCAGCCTGCCTTTTGAAGATGACCGCGACCGTGAGGAATCCCAACGCGGTTTTATCGCGGCACCGGACTATCGACAGATTCTAGGCGCGGCCGGCAATGTGGTCTGGGATATCGGGCGTTACGACTTCCTGCTGGATGGCACTGACTTCGACAGCATTCACCCATCACTGCAGCGTCAGGCCACCTTGAATATGAACTATGGTTTGTATGAGGTTGTGCCGGATTTTATTTATCAGATTCGTGGTTATGACCTGGCCAATATGACCTTGATCCGGGGCGAACGCGGCTGGATTCTTTTTGATGTATTGCTGACCATGGAAACCGCTCAAGCAGCGCTGCAATTTGCCAATGAACAACTCGGTGAACGCCCGGTGACCGCCATTGTGTATTCACACTCGCACATCGACCATTTTGGCGGCGTGCGCGGGGTGGTGGACGAAGCCGATGTACTGGCGGGCAATGTCGACATTTACGCACCCATAGGGTTTATGGAAGAAGCCATTTCCGAAAACGTCTACGCGGGCAACGCCATGAGTCGGCGCGCATCCTACCAATATGGCAACCCACTGCCGGCCGGCCCCTTTGGGCAGGTTGACTCTGCTATTGGTAAAGCCCTGGCGCGCGGCACCAGCGGTTTGATTGCACCCACCATTGTGGTCAGCGAGGAATTTGAAGAGCATGTCATCGATGGCGTGAGAGTGGTGTTCCAGAACACCCCCGGCACCGAAGCACCCGCGGAAATGAATGCCTGGTTTCCAGACCAGAAAGTTTTTTGGGCGGCTGAAAACATCACCGCTACTATCCACAATATTTACACCTTGCGCGGCGCACTGGTACGCGACGCGTTGGCCTGGTCCCGACAGATCAATGAAGCCTTGTACCGGTTTGGCCAGGAAGCCGAGGTGATGATCGCTTCCCATAACTGGCCGCGCTGGGGCAACGACCGTATTCAGGAAGTCATGCGCGATCAACGCGACGCCTACGCCAACCTCAACAATCAGGTGCTGAATCTGGCCAATCGCGGCGTCACCATCAACCAGATTCACAATGTCTACCAAGTGCCGGAATCCCTGCAGCAAAGCTGGAGTGTGCGCCAGTACCATGGCTCTGAGTTTCACAACTCACGCGCGGTGATTAACCGTTATCTGGGTTATTGGGATGGCAATCCCGCTACGCTGGCACCGCTGTCGCCCGAAGATTCTGCACCACTGTTTGTGGAGATGATGGGTGGCGCAGCGGCGATTATGCCTCGTGCACAATCCCTGTTTGATGAAGGTGAATACCGCCTGGCGATGGAAATCATCAACAAACTTGTGTATGCCGATCCTGACAATAGCGATGCAAAAAATTTACTGGCCGCGACCTTTGAGCAACTCGGTTACCAGTACGAAAGTTCCAGTATGCGCAATGCGTTTTTGACTGCCGCCATGGAGCTCAGACGTGGCGTGGCACCCGCCGGGCCAGCGCGCGGCACCGGCCCCGATCTGGCGCGCGCCATGTCAACCGCACAGTGGTGGGATGCTGTTGCGACACGCGTAGACAGTCAGCTCGCCCAAGGCCTGCAGTTTGTGATCAATTTTGTGACGCCGGATACTGGCGAAACCATGGTCATCGAAATGAGCAATAGCACCTTGACACATATTTCGGGGTATCAGGTCGCCAACCCGGATGCCACCATCCGCATGAATCGCAGCGACCTGATCCCGGTGATTGCCGGTCAGGCAACACTTGCCAGCCAGCTGATGGCAGGCAATGGTCAGGTCAGTGGCAATGCAGCAGTCTTGCAGCAACTGGCGTCCGTGCTGGTGGAGTTTGATCCTGTGTTTGAGATCATGCCCGGTACGCGCTAGGTGATACCCGGCAAACGCCTGCTTTAATGGATATAGGTCACGTGTGCCGCCAACTCAATACTGAGCAGGCGGTACCCCGACATCGTTAATGAACCGGGGTAACGATCCTGTCCGGTTGAGGAAAACTCAAAGCGGTATTCGCGCCACCACTGCAGCATACCGCTGTCACTGCGCTTCAGACGTATCTTGTGCAGCACAATACTCTGATCCAGTAATTGTA
>JAUSPW010000273.1 GCA_030652635.1 Pseudohongiella sp.
ATGTGCTGGTCAACAACGCCAGTAGTTTTTATGCAACGCCCTTAGCGAGCGTGTCTGAACAGCAATGGCTGGATCTGATGGGCAGTAATGCGCATGCGCCTCTGTTTTTGTGCCAGGCGCTGGCACCACGCTTACGCGACAGTCAGGGCAGCATCGTGAATTTAACTGATATGAACATCAATCGAGGCATGGCAGGTTTCAGCGCGTACACCATGGCCAAAGCGGCGCTGCAAGCGATGACACGCTCACTCGCGCGCGAACTGGCACCGCAGGTGCGGGTCAATGCTGTTTCTCCTGGCGCCATTTTATGGCCGGAACATGCCAGTGATCCGATTATCCATGCGAAGGAACAGGCAGCCATTCTGGAGGGCATTCCGATGGCCAGACTCGGCACACCGGACGATATTGCGCAGACCGTGTTTTTCCTCGCCCACCACGCGCACTATGTCACCGGGCAAACCTGGCGTGTGGATGGTGGCAGGGGCCTGGCTTAGTGCCAGAGGCGCGGATCAACCCGGTAATAAAAATGCAGCTGCTCAAATAGTTCGGGATGGCGTGCCGCCAAGGCATGTGGCCGCTCAAAAAACGCTTCGGTAGACACCGCAAAAAACTCTGCCGGCTCGCTGGCACCATAAAAATCCAGCACCTGTTCTTGCGCCTCTTCATAGCGGGCAACGGGATCACTGGCAAGTCGACGCAAGCGCAGAAACTCCTCGTTAAATACCCGCGACCAGTCTTGTAATGCCTGATGACTACTCTGCCACGGCGCGCCGTTGGCATGACCAAACTGATTGTCCAGTTGGTGGGCAAATTCATGCAACACCACGTTGTAACCATCTGTGAAGTTGGCCGCGCCGCGCGCAACACTGTCCCAGGACAGGATTATTTTGCCGTCACTCCAGGCTTCGCCGGCCAGCACATGCGCTTTGTTTGACACCAGACCCGCGTCGTCAGCCCGATCATGAGCCGCCAAAAACTCACTGGGGTAGACCAGAATGCTGCGCAACGTGGAGTAATAGTCGCCGGGACGCTGCAGAATCAGCAGACAGGCTTGCGCGGCAATACTGACTTTCACAGCCTCGTTCATCACAAACCCGGCACAACCCACAAACCGCTTGTTGGCCAGAAAGTGTTTGATCTGATTCTGCAGGGCAATCTGCAAGGCCGGTGGCATACGCCGGTAAAACGGCAGGCTCTGCTCCACCACCCGAAGCCAGTTCGCCGGAAACGGCTGGCGCTCAATCTGACGATGCCGCCAGCGTGGGTAGACAAACAGCCACAGCGCCGTTGCCAGCACAATTAACAATAGACTTATCAATACCAGACTAACGGACCACGACATTTATGGGTTTCCTGTGACAGCAGCCTGTACCGCGTGAACGTCCAGTGTTTCATTGGCCAACAAAGCATCCACCAGCCGCTGCAGGCCAGCTTTGTTGTTGGTGAGCAGATCAATCGTGCGCTGTTCCGCTTCCGTAATCAGCCGTTTGACCTCTTCATCAATGCGCTGCGCCGTGGCGTCACTGAAGTCTCTTTCCTGTGTTATTTCATATCCCAGAAACGGATGTTCACTGCCCAGATGAAAATGCACCGGTCCCAGCAGCTCACTCATGCCCCATTGCGCCACCATCATGCGCGCCAGCCGGGTTGCCTGTTCAAGGTCATTGGCCGCGCCACTGCTGACGTTGCCCATCATCAACCGCTCGGCGCAACGGCCGCCCAACAACACCGATAAGCGGGTGGCCAGATAGGGCTCGGAATAATTGTGCCTGTCTTCAATCGGCAGTTGCTCTGTCACCCCCAAAGCGCGACCACGCGGAATGATACTGACTTGTCGCACCGGGTCAGACTCTGGCAACAACAGCGCTGCAAGTGCGTGACCACTCTCGTGAACAGCCGTGCGCTGCCGCTCGGATGGGTTCAGCAAATCCTTGCGCTCACTGCCCATCACCACCCGATCGTGCGCCTTGTTGATGTCCTCGCGCGTCACCTCAGCGGACTGCCGCCGAGCCGCCAGCAAGGCCGCCTCATTGACCAGATTGGCCTGATCAGCACCGGAAAATCCGACGGTCATACGAGACACTTCTTCGAGACTGACATCACTGGCCAATGGCACTTTTTTCGAATGCACGCTCAGAATTGCAAGGCGGGCCGCCTGCTGCGGCAACTCCAGTGTGACCTTGCGATCAAAGCGTCCGGGGCGCAACAGTGCCGGGTCCAACACATCCGGGCGGTTGGTGGCCGCCAGCACCACAACTGCCTCCTGCGCAGAAAATCCGTCCATTTCAGCCAACACCTGATTTAGCGTTTGTTCGCGCTCGTCGTTACCACCTCCGAGGCCGGTGCCGCGCATTCTGCCGACCGAATCGATCTCATCAATAAAGATCAGCGCCGGTGCCCGCTTGCGTGCTTCCTGAAACATGTCGCGTACGCGCGACGCGCCCACACCCACAAACATTTCGATAAATTCCGACCCACTGATACTGAAAAAGGGCACACCTGCTTCATGGGCCGTTGCGCGCGCCAACAGCGTCTTGCCGGTACCAGGTGGCCCCATTAACAGAATGCCGCGCGGCATGTGTGCTCCCAGGCGTCTGAAGCGCTCCGGGTCTTTCAGAAAGTCGATGATTTCCTGTAACTCTTGTTTGGCTCCATCAACGCCGGCAACCTGATCATAGCCAGGGGCATTGTCTGTTTCCTCAAACAATCGGGCCCGCGAGCGCGAGAAACCAAACATGCCGTCTTTACCGCCAGCCCCGCCGCCCAATCCACCCAATCGGCTTTGCATCATGCGACTGGCATACACAAACAAGCCAATCAGCATCAACCACGGCAGTACGCCCAGCAGCACCTGCAACCACACCGGCTGTTGATCACTCTGCGCAGAAATAACAATACCGCGTGACTCCAGTACGGGCAGCAGTTCTGTATCGGGCACAGAGGGCTGAACCGTCACAAAAGACGACTCTGCAGTGTATTCGCCCAGAATCTGATCGCCTCTGAAACTGACACTGCTGACCTGCCCGGCCTCGACTGCTTGTTTAAATGCGGTATAACTGATGGATTCGCGTGACGGTTGGGACACGGAGAACACCAGGTAATAAATAATGTAAATCAGCACCATCCAGAACAGCGCATGGCGATCAAAGGGCGAAG
>JAUSPW010000274.1 GCA_030652635.1 Pseudohongiella sp.
TCGAACACATGGGTCAACGCCAGATGCATAGCGGATGTACAGTTGTAGGCAAAATCCAGCAGGAAGCCATGCTTTTCAAGATACATGGCAATGTTCGCGCAAATGTCGCGGTTGTCTTCGACAATCAGGGCTCTGATCGGCACCGCTGCTGTTGCACTGTCTAAAACTACACTTGCCATCTGCTGCTCCTCTCTTTACAGGCTCTGCTACCAGCGCAGATTTCCCATGCCGCCTTACCAAGCCGCCTTACCAAGCCGCCTTACCAAGCATAATCCAGCCGCAGACCAATCAGCGGCTCGGCTTCATTAGAGTCTTTCACCACCACACCCCGGCGATAGTCAAATTCATTGCTGTCGGTCGACGATGCTGCGGTCACGTTGATGACATCCAGAAATGCTGTCAAATCTATCGGGCCAAATGAGCGCCGATAATCAGCACGAACGTTAATCAGGCTGTAACTGTCTTTGCGACCGACATTGCGCTCGGTAATCTCTTTTGAGTAGCGCAGAAGTTGTCCGGGGCCCAACACGTCCGAGTGAATAATATAGTTTTGGTCTGGCCGGCCGGAAAGATATTTGTAGCGCCCGGCTACTTTCCAGCGATTGCTGATCTCCCAGGTGAGACCGAGGGTAGCGACATGTTTGCGGTTGAATTCGGCGGCGACGGCACCGCGACCGTCTTTATGGTCAACTTCAGCATCGTTGTACGAGTAGGACGCGGTCGCGTAAAGGCCTTCGCGGACGGTACCGTTGGTCACAACATCAACCCCAAAGGATGTGCCGTCACCCTTGTTTGCAAATGTGCCGCTTGCACGATCGAGCTTCACCACCAGATTGTCGAGGTTTTGATAATAGGCTTCAGTCAACACCGACCAGCGGTTGTTCGGGAAGTATTGAAAGCCAACACTACCGTGCGTGATTTCTTCGTTCTCAAGTTTGTTTGATGCGTTGGCAGCAATCTGCAAAAACCGTGGCGACTGATGAAACATGCCTGCCGTTGCAAAATATCGGATGGTATTCGCTGGCCGCCAATTGACGCTGAACCGCGGCGACGCGACGCTCTGGTCCGCAAAGCCGTCGCGTTCAAAGCGCAGGCCGGTGCTGATGTCCCAATTGCCGCGCTCAAAAACCTGGTCGACGTAACCGGCATAATTGGTTTGTTTCTTACTGAGTGCCGAGTTTATTTTCGCAGGCGTCAGCACAAGATAGCGCTGACTGGGGTCTGCTCTGAAATCATTCGAGTCGTAAATAAAACGGTTCCAATTGCCATCTAACACAGTGTCGTAGTCCAGTTCAATTTGTGTGACCTGAGTGCCGGCACTGAACACGCCCCACTGATTCACGTTCTCAAAGTCGCTGCGCCAGCCGATCTCTGTCTCATCTTCGACTATGGTGATAATGTCTTCCCGCACCGGAAAGCTCGACGCGGGCGATCCCTCCGGCACCAGATCCGGAAATGCTTCGCCCTCTGAACTGATCTTGTCGCTCATGCGGTAGTAAACCTTGTTGGTCCAGACAGCTTGCTCACCGATCAATGATCGCAATGTCAGTCCGTACAAATCACTGTCCTGTTTAAAATCCAGCAGCGCAGCATCTTCAAAATTGGGCGACTCAAACACGTGAGTCACGCCGCGAGTATAGTCCTCGTGTGTATCCATCAGGAGAATTTCTAACGTGTGATTCTGGTTGATGGGTATGGCCGACTTGACGATGACGTCTCGTAACACCGGCTCCCCAATGTCCAGTTCTTCGATGGTTTCAAACAATTGACCAAAATCCAGCCGTCGGGCAGATACGAGCAAGGTGGAGTCGTCGGTGAGTCCGGCGGGGCCGTCATAACCCACTTCAAAACCCGCCAAGTCGAAACGCAGACTGGCTGAAGGGCTTGGATTGCCATCAGCAACTTCCAGATTCAGCAGCGATGCAGACCGACCGCCATACGCCGGACCCCAGCCACCTGGTGAAAACTCTGCACCGTCGATCACATTCGGTGCAAAAATCGAGAAGCGCCCGCCACCACCCACATCTTCGTCTTCACCCAGCGTGGCATCAAAGTGCACCACTTTATCGAAGGGGAAGTCATCTACGAATAACAAATTATCTCGTGGGCCACGGCCGCGTACGCTGAACGCCGCGAATTCGCCGGTGGATGCCAGGCCAGGCAAACCGTCCAGCGAGAGCAGCGGATCGGCGCCGCCGCCAACCGCACTGCGCAAGGCCTCTCTGTCGAGATAGGTGCTGGACGCTGAGGCATTGCCTTGTCGTGCACGCAGCACCACTACTTCTTCAATGGCCTGCTCTCTCAGTTCGAATTCAATCTGCAAGGTTTTGCGAGTTTCCACACGCACGCTTGGCTCGTACGATGACGCAAACCCGCCTTTGGCGACGTTCACCGAGTAAAGACCGGGGTCGAGTTGTTCAACAACAATGCGACCTTGTGCGTCGGTTTCTGCAGTTCGCGTGGCATTGGTTTGCCGTTCTGTGAGGGTGATCTGCACCTCTGCAAGTGGCCTGTCAGTCACCTGATTTTTGACAATGACCGTCAGCGCTCCGGGCGCTTCGGCTGCATGGGTTAAAGGTGGAAAGCCAAAAAGCGAAAAACCTGTCAGCAGCGACAACAGAATCAACCACGAACTCCGTGTCAAATGCCTGCCCAACTTGCTCAATTGCCTGCTCATACTGCTAGCCCTCCAAGAATCGGCCGTATTGATTTAATGAACCGCTTGGAGGTTAACAATGTGAATGTGACTGAAACGTCGCCGGAGTCCCAGCAAAGGGGCAACTATTAGGAAATTCCGAATAGCTGGCACCGATCCCAGACTCATCAGATTGCCACAAACATGACCTTATAATATCAACATCAATGACAATATAAGGTTGTAAAATATCTTTGGGTGGTCGGTGGCCTGCCTGAGGCCGTAGCCACATATGCGGCTACCCGGGATTTTTTTGAGGTTGCCAGAATCCAGCCGGGATTACCGTGCGGCAGACATTGAATCTGCGTTACAGCAGCTTTGTCTTGCCCGCGTCGCCAGCAGAGTTCACCATACTTCCGCCAATGGTATTCCACTAGCGGCCGAGGCAAGCGCCAGCTACTTCAAAACGATTTACCTCGATATTGGTCTGATGTGCGCTGCCTTGAAGCTGAGTGTGCTTGATCTGGCAAAAGCTGATCTCAGTATGACGAATAACGGCGCGCTGGCTGAACAGTTTATTGGCCAGCAATTGCTAGCCGCCGACCCAACATTCCAGGAACCAGCTCTGTTTTATTGGGCAAGAGAGTCTAAAAGTGCGTCGGCGGAGCTTGATTACTTGTTGACGTTGGGCCAGCAAATTATCCCTGTAGAGATCAAAGCAGGTAAATCCGGCACACTGAAATCCTTGCACCAGTTTCTAAAAGAAAAGAAACGGCACAATGCGCTGCGTTTTAACGCGGATGTGCCTTCCCTGCTTGACGACTCTAAAACCCTGACAGATGGCAGCACGGTAGAGTACCAGTTGTTATCAATACCTTTATACATGGTAGGGCAGACGCACCGATTGTTGCGAGAGTTGATGCCTGCTTGATACCACTATCACGCCGCAGAACACATAATTCAATTCTTGTTGCCAATAATATCCAAATAACAGGGCGCTATTTTTAGGCCCCAGTTTTAGACATTGATGACAAATCCAGCCCGTCTGACGGCACGTAAAAAAGTCCAACACACCCTTAACCCATGCAGGCTGAAACCGATTTTCACTGCCTCCCGGTTTCTCCAACAGATCCCCTTCATGACACAAGCTTACAAGAATTTTTATGCGGTATTTTCCGCTTTGGCAATGGGCGTAGCTAGCAATTGGTGGCGGAGTGACCGCACGGTGGAGATCGCGACAACTGAGCTGGGGCGATGATTCTGGCGTTCAATGGCTAACTTTTTTAGTATCCTCTGCTGAAGTGGCTCCCACTTAACTGAACAAAAAACCAACTCAATGGACTCTGCAATGATTCTGGTACTCGACCACTCGCCCAGGTGGGCACAACAATTTGATCAGGAAGCCAAACGTATTCACCTGGCGCTGGGCGATACCATTGTGCGCCTGCATCACATTGGCAGTACCTCTATCGCGCACACCAAAGCAAAACCAGTGATTGATATGTTGCTTGAAGTGACGTCACTTGATGCATTGGATCAAAAGAATTCCTTGCTTGTGTCTCTTGGGTACGAGGTGAAGGGCGAGTTTGGTATTACTGGCCGCCGCTACTTTCGGTTGGATGATGCAATGGGCACAAGAACCCACCAGTTGCATGCGTTTGAAGTGGGTGCGGAGCATGTGCGTCGCCACCTCGCCTTTCGCGACTACATGCGGGCACATCCGGTAATTGCCGCCGAATACGGGGAGTTAAAGGCGAAGCTTGCACGGGAGAACCCAAACAATATGGATGCCTACATCGACGGCAAGGATGGGTTTGTCAAAGAGCACGAGCGGCTGGCTTTACAGTGGTCGGCTTCTGACGAGCATCAGTAACAACCACAAGCTCCACACTATCCGAAATTTCCAGACAACTCAGCCGGTCAGGGTTCTTTTGGGCATTTGCCCCTTGATAAAAACAAAGTATTAATTCGCTTGGAGGCGTAATGTTCAGAGCTCAACTCAGCACCCAACTATTTCACGCACTTTTGTTGCTGATATTTGCGCTCACCGCATCCCCCAGCATGGCCCAGGACAACATTGTTACCACCGAGGTCAGGCCCAGCATACTGGCAACTCGCATACCTGCCGGTGCAGAGGTGCGACTTGACGGCTTGCTGGACGAGGACGTATGGGCTCTGGCGCAGCCCATCACTGACTTCCGGCAGCAAGAACCCGTCGAAGGCGGAACCCCCAGCGAGCCAACCGAAATCCGTATTCTGTTTGACGACCAGGCACTTTACATCGGCGCCATGCTGTACGACTCCAATCCGGAGGGCATCCTCGCCTACCAGTTGCAGCGTGATGCCGGGCTGGGTACCGATGCCCGTTTTATGTGGATCATCAGCACCTTT
>JAUSPW010000276.1 GCA_030652635.1 Pseudohongiella sp.
GCATCCGCCCATGGTGCAAGGTACACCGTTGTCGCGCGTGCGGCCGGTCAACATATTGTTGTCGTAGTCGTAGCCCATTCGTTCGAAGCGCAGACCCAAGGTAATATCAAAACCGTTATCCCAAAATTGTTGATATTGTACAAATGGTGCAATTTGGGTGGCATCGACGTCATAGTCGTAGTGTTTACCAATTGGAACGGTAGCCACTACAAGCGGTGAACCTGTAGCTGGACGGATTTGTGTCTGCTGCAGTGAGCCCTCGGTAAATTCGAGATCCAGACCTGCAGCAAACTTTCGGTTATCACCAAAATTTTTGTAGGTCGCAAACTGCAAGCCCACGCTGCTGTGTTCGTTCACCTCGGTGGGTGCACCGGGCAGGAAGTGTTGCACAAAGTCCAGATCTGCTTTGCGGTAATAAGGCGTCAGGATCACATCCCAGCCACTGTCGAGTGAGTAACTGACACTTGTCCATAACCGGGTGCTTTGATTGTTACGATAAGCCTCTGGGTTAGGATTCTGGCGTCGAAGCACATCATTTTTGTATGAATTTGCCCCAACAACGTAGCCCGCCGTTTCCTGATTCAGGTTGGTGATGGTGATGCCGCCATCGAGTTCGACGCCGTTATTCAAGCGACTGGTGTAGAGCCAGGACAGTTTTTGCTGATCGTAGCCACTTTCTGGCCGGAAGCCTTGTTCGCTGATGCCATTTAGAAGCAGCATGTGCTTGGTATTGCCATTGTCAAAACCAATGCGTGCGTTACTGCGCAAGGTGCCACGAGGGCCTGCTTCTAGAGAAAGTTCACGACGATCGTCAGGCGTAGGCAGTACAACGTTGATCATGCCGTGTACGGCATTTGATCCATAAAAAGCAGTGCCTGGGCCACGAATAACTTCGATGCGTTCGGCATTTTCTGAGTGAGAATCAAACAGTTCATTGACGTTACAAAAGCCTGCGGCCCGCAAAGGTATGCCCTGTTCTGCAAGCAAAAATGCGCCGCAGGCGCCGCCACCGCTCAGCACTGGCGAGCGGATCGCAGTCAGACTCTCCTGGCCATTGTTACGGTTGATATTCACGCCGGGCAAGCGGTTGGCTGATTCCTGGATGTGGGTATGTGCGGTCAGTTTCAAATCTTCTTCAGACAGGATGGCTATGCTGCCATTAATGTCTGCCAGCGCTTCCGGGCGGCGGGAATAAGACGTCACAACAATCTCTTCAATCGACGGCGTGCCGTCTGTTTGCGCGAATGCCGGCGCCATATTGCCTGCCATCAGCGCGGCACATGTGACGGCCAACAAGTGGCGTCCAGATGTACCAACTGGAGTTATCGTTCTCATCCTTGATATTTGAATTGTGGGTATGCGTTTGACTGCGAATGGCTTTTTCATTGGAACTCTCCCATAGAGTATTTACATCTTAGGTCATGGACCACAAGAGTCTTTGTCAATCAGCTCTGCGCATTACAAGTCTCTGCCTGCAAGGCTTTTTATTCAGCATGAAACGATAGCATAGAAACCACCAAATTTGTGCTTGCCGCTTGGTACATACGGTGGCTATGCTTGCTCGCAAGTTTAACAGAGGTCTGCGCGGGCCAGGAGTGCTTCACATGCAAATCAAGGACAAAGTTGTGGTGGTAACAGGTGGTGCCAGTGGCATAGGCAAATCACTCTGTGAACGATTCGCAACTGAAGGCGCACGAGCCGTTGTGGTTGCTGATATCAATCAGGAAGGAATTGATGCGGTTGCCGCCGCCATTGCGGGAAAGACACAAGCAATCGCGATCAAAACCGATGTCAGCGTCGAAGAGGACATCAAAGCCTTAGTTGCTCAAACGTTGGCAGCCTTTGAGCATATTGACTTGTTTTGCTCCAATGCCGGTATTTTCACAATCGGCGGTGAAGAAGTGGCTGACGATGCCTGGGATCGAATTTGGGACATCAACGTTAAATCTCATATCTACGCAGCGCGGGCGGTACTGCCAGCCATGTTGGCACGCGGTGAAGGTTACCTGTTGAATACGGCCTCAGCGGCCGGCTTGCTGAGTCAGATAGGATCTGCACCTTATGCTGTCACCAAGCATGCTGCGGTGGGGTTTGCTGAATGGTTGTCTATTACCTACGGTAATCGCGGCATCAAGGTGTCAGTCTTGTGTCCGCAGGCGGTTCGCACTCAAATGACAGCCAATACCCGTGGCGGCGGAGTAGCGGGTGTAGATGGCATGCTAGAACCAGATGCACTGGCACAGACCGTGATTGAGACCTTGGCGGAAGAACGATTTTTGTGCCTCCCCCATCCGCAAGTGCTCACCTATATGCAAAGGAAAACAGCTGATTATGACCGTTGGCTGGCGGGCATGCGGCGCTTGCAGGATCAATACTCGGATCAATATAACAAATGAGCAGGCAAGCTTGTTGTCAGCGCTAGCAAGACTTGAGCGTTGGGAAATGGTAGGGTATGCGGGTTTTTTTATCTGACAGTGTAAACAGCACAGGAATCTCGTAATGACTTTGATGATTGGCAAAAACTCGGTAGTAGCAATCAACTACACCCTGACTAACGACGCCGGTGAGGTGATGGACTCTTCTGAAGGCGGAGCGCCGCTGACGTATCTGCACGGTGCGCATAACTTGATCGCGGGCCTGGAGAAGGAGTTGGAAGGTAAAGCTGCCGGCGCGAAGTTCAAGGCAACAATTGCCCCAGAAGATGGGTATGGTGAAAGTGATCCTGCCATGATCCAGACTTTGCCACGCGAAATGTTCCGCGGCGTAGACAATATTGAAGTGGGCATGGGTTTTACCGCCCAAGGGCCGCAAGGTCAGCAGCACATTGTTGTTACTGCGGTCAGTGGTGATGAAGTGACTGTGGACGGTAACCATCCTATGGCGGGTAAAACGCTGCACTTCGCGGTGGAAGTGATCAGCGTGCGAGAAGCGACCGCAGAAGAGATCGACCACGGCCACGTGCACGATGGTTCACATCACCACTAATCGTTCTGCAACAACTCCAGCCAGTTGCCATCGGGATCCTTCACGATGGCAATGCTGACCCCGGGCCGGATGGTTTTAACCGGAACAACAATTGAATATTCCGCCTTTTCACAGGCTGATACGGTCTCCTGCAAATTTCCGATGTGGAAAGTGAAGTAACGCATACCTGTCGCTGCGGGTATGCCGCCTGGCACCGCATCAGCCGCCGGTGGTCTATCCAGTTGCACAATCTTCAACACGGTGTCACCGACTTTTAAACGGTGCATTGTGCCGCCGGATGGCATCGGAATAACGGACTCCAACGGCAAACCCAAAAAGTCTTTGTAAAAAGCCAACATAGGCCCGGCATCGCGCGTAATGATACCGAGGTCTATGGCTGGCTTCTTAAGGTCCAGGCGTAAATCTGTACTCATGGCGCTATTCACGCGTTATATCCCATGATTGCTTTGACTTCGAGGAAGTCGTGGAAACCTTCTATGCCCCACTCACGGCCATTTCCTGACTGTTTATAACCTCCAAACGGTGCCGCAAAATCAGGGCCCGCACCGTTCATGTGAATCATGCCGGTGCGGATTTGCCGCGCGATAGCGCGGGCGTGATCGGGGGCTCCGGACACATAACCGGATAACCCGTACACGGTATCATTTGCAATACGAACGGCATCGGCATCATCTTTGTACGCGATGATCGATAACACGGGCCCAAATATTTCTTCGCGGGCAATGGTCATGTCATTGGTGACATTGGCAAATACAGTGGGTCTGACAAAATATCCGGTTTCCAGACCTTCGGGTTTTCCGGTTCCACCTGCGATCAAGGTGGCGCCTTCGTCGATGCCCGCCTGAATCAGAGACTGGATTTTGTCATATTGCATTTGACTGACTACCGGGCCAAGGCGCGCTGTTTCATCAGCTGGATTACCCGGAACAGCTTTGGCGGCAGTAGCTGTTGCAATCTCGATGGCTTCAGCCATGCGTGATTCTGGTACCAGCATACGAGTTGGCGCGTTGCATGACTGGCCACAGTTGCCAAAACATCCCATCACCCCGCCTTTGACAGCGGCCGCCAGATCAGCTGAGTCCAGAATAATGTTGGCAGATTTACCGCCCAGTTCCAGACAGACCCGTTTGATGGTGTCTGTTGCTGCTTTGGAAACCTCACGGCCGGCCCGGGTTGAGCCTGTAAAAGACACCATATCGATTTCCGGGTGGGCAGAAATAGCTGCGCCGACGCTGGGGCCGTCGCCATTCACCAGATTAAACACGCCCGGCGGAACGCCTGCTTCATGAATGATTTCCGCTAAAATCATGGCGCTGATGGGTGCAATTTCGCTGGGCTTTAACACCATTGTGCACCCAGTCGCCAATGCTGGAGCGACTTTGCAGGTAAGCTGATTCAGCGGCCAGTTCCACGGTGTGATCATGCCGCAAACACCCACAGGTTCTTTGATGATCTGGGTGGTGCCGCGAGTCTCTTCAAATTCATACGTGGATAGAATATGTCGGGCAGTCGCAAAATGTGCGATCCCTGTGCCCACCTGGGCTGCCCGAGCAAAGCTGATTGGTGCTCCCATTTCCTGGGATATTGCCTGCGCCAGGTCTTCAGCGCGTGATTTGATGCCTGCCAGAATTTTATCCAGAATCGCCAGGCGGTGCTCACGACTTGTTTGTGACCAGGCAGGGAAGGCGGCGCGCGCAGCCTTGGCTGCGGCATCAACATCGTCGGCGGTGCCAAGTGCAATGCGAGTAAATGGTTTTTCAGTGGCCGGGTTTATCACGTCCAGCGTGGGGCGATTTTCGGGTTTGACCCATTCGCCATTGATGTAAAAGGATAAGTAGTCCTTGTTCATATATTCCCCCGGTTTTATTGATCTGAAAAAAATCTAAGTCGAACAGGTGATCGATTATCAGCGAATTTGATTTCCAGTCAACCGGATCGTCAGTTCGATCTCTGCAAACGAAAATTAAATGATCTTGCTAGCCACACAAAGGCAGGCGTTGCCTGAGTCTTTACATGGCGTATACTGAATTCCATGAAAGCTGGGTTGGTACTGTGCGGTCTTGATGATACACAGTCAGAGGAAAGTGGTCATGGGTTTGTCTTTACTTCGAATTTTTCTGCTTTTGATGATGTTGTCGCCTGCCGTTGCACAACAGGCCGACGAACAGGTGAAGGATGAGGAGCTGGCGCAAGACGAGTCGATGGTTGATGAAGCCAAGGCTGCGGAAGAGCAGCTACTGCGTGACAGCGCCAATAATCTGCAAGTCCGATTGGCGGAATTGGCGGATCAAGCAGGTTTTTACGATGTGTCACTGGCTGAAGTGCAGCTTGATCTCGGGCGAGTCTATCTTGAGCTTGAAGAGTTTACTTTGGCAGAGGATATGCTGACCCAGGCGTTGCAATTGCTCCGTATTAATAGCGGTCTTTATGATGCCCGGCAAATTGACGTCCTTGAACAACTGGTGAATGCGTATAAATTCCAGTCTGATTGGAAAAAGGTGGACGACTATCAACACTTGGTTTTCTCCTTGCAGCAACGTCACTTTAAGCCGGAGTCGCCAGAGTATGCAGATGCCGCGCTGAACATGGGTGAGTGGCGAATATTGGCATCCAGGGCCAATATTACCGGTCGAACAGGAACATATCAGTCGGTGCAGGCGCTGGAAGAAATTAAGGACATCTATACGCAAGCGATTGTGCACGCTCAGGATCGTGGTGATGTGCCAAGGTTGTGGCAATTGACCTACGCCGGTGCGTTGCTGGATGTTGAAATGGCTCGCCATCTGCTGAACACCGATATGAACGATATGATGATCGCTGCGCCGAGGTATTTGACACAAACAGTCTGTAGAACTGTTGCCGGTGCAAATGGCACGACTCAGCGCGTGTGCTGGCAAGAAACTGTCAATAACCCAGACTACTACTCCCAATTGAATAATCAGCGGCGGACGCAGCTTGAGCGCGCGCGGTTGAATCTGCAACGAGCAGAGCGCGAGTTGAATGAATTGTTGGCAGCAAACCCGGCGTTTGCCAGTGAGCAAGCGGATAAAACCATGGAAAATCTCCAGGTATTAAGCAAGGTCAGCGATGAGCTGATGCGTGAGTCACGACGTACAACGTTTCAGGCATGGTAAAAGTTACGGCCGGTATAAAAGAGCTTCACTTATCACACTCAACACACAGGAGTTTTTATGTTTAAACAATTGAAAAAAGTCGCCTCACGTACAGCCACTGTTGCTCTGCTCTCAATGACCGCCATGATTTTGCCATCCCTGAGCTCTGCGCTTGAGGTTGGAGATAAAGCGCCTGATTTCACCTTGCAGGCATCCAATGGACAAACGTATTCGTTGGCAGATTTTGTTGGGAAACAGCCCGTTGTACTGGCGTTCTTTCCTGCTGCATTTACAGGCGGCTGTACTATTCAGTGCAAAGCTATCCGTGATAGCAGCGACGAAATCAAAAGTTATAACGTTGCTTACTTCATGGCAAGCGTTGATACCGTTGAGAAAAATACTGAGTTTGCAAAGGAATACGAACTGGATTTTCCAGTCTTGGCAGACCCTGAAAAAACGATGACACAGGCATTTGGTGTATTGAGTGAGCGTGGGTTTGCAAATCGATGGACTTACTACATTGATGCGCAAGGTATTGTTGTGAAAATCGATAAGTCCACCAACCCTTCATCTGCAGGTAAGGACTTGGCGGACAGCATGGCCGCATTAGGGTTCCCGCGCGTTACGCAATCCGCAGGCTTGTAAAAAAGCCTGGCAACAAAACTGATCGGTGATTTGTGGCTTGAAAGTGATACTTGTGGGCATTGTTGTGTTGCCCACTTTGTTGTCTTGCTCCGGTTAACAACCCTGTGCCAGAATACTCAGCATTATGGCTCATAAAACTCTTGCGATTATTGCTGCGTTGTCCCTGGTCGGGGTTCTGTTTCTGGTATATCTGGCGATGACTTTTGAGCCGCCAGAGGCCACCAGGACCGTGACTATTGATACTCCTGTTCCTCGGCCTGTCGAGCGCGTCATGCCAGCTGCACAACCTGCTGTGGCTGATCCTACTCCAACCGCACCTGCTACACCGTTAGTGACGATTCCTGTTGAATCAGAGTCAGAGTCAGCGCCAGAAGAGCCTTCCGAGCCCTTGCCGTCACTAAATAACAGTGATCCGTTTGTACTTGCCAGACTCGCAAGTATGGAAATGGGGGCGAGCCTCCTACGTGTGTTGGCGCCTGAAGATCTTATTCGCAAATTTGTGGTGTTTGTCAGCAATGTGGCCGAAGGCGAGTTACCGCAGCTGGAGTATCCGGTCCGGCGACTTGGTTCTGAATTTGTGGTCAGAGAAATCGATACCAATCTTTTCGAAATGTCGACGGCAACTCATCAGCGATTTAATTCTTTGATAGACACCTTGGTTGCACTTGATCCTCAACAAGGCGTAAGCATTTACAGAGCATTGCGCCCGCTATTTCAGGAAGCATATGCCGAGATCGGATACCAAGGTAGTTTTGATGCGGTGCTGATACAGGCAATTGACCAAATTATGAATGCACCGCAGGAATCGGGTCCCTTCCAGTTGATTAAGCCCTCGGTCATGTACTTGTATGCGGAAAGTCGTATAGAGGACCTGACTCCGGTACAAAAACAATTGTTACGTCTTGGGCCAGACAATACGGCTAAACTTCAGGCTATCCTGCCTGCCTATCGGGAGCGATTGCAGGCTGGACGTTAAGATGGAACAGGAAGTTTCTGTTGCGCGTGCGCAACAACTACTTGAGCCTGCGCTTAACATACTCAGGACAGTGTTTGGCTACGAGGATTTTCGTGGGGCACAGGCTGAGATCATTCTTGAGCTGATACAAGGCCGCAGTGCCTTGGTACTGATGCCTACCGGCGGTGGCAAATCCCTTTGTTATCAAATCCCATCTTTGTTGCGGCCCGGTGTGGGCATTGTCATTTCGCCGCTGATTGCCTTGATGCAGGACCAGGTAGACGCTTTACGTGCTGCGGGCGTCCGAGCGGGTTTTATCAATTCGTCACTGAGTAATGACGATTATCAGTCTGTGATGCGCTCACTCAGACGTGGTGAATTGGATTTGTTGTATCTTGCACCTGAGCGGTTAAACCAGGCAGGTACTCTTGAGTTATTGGCAGGATTACAAATAGCGCTGTTTGCCATTGATGAGGCTCATTGTGTCTCTCAGTGGGGACATGACTTTCGAGCAGACTATCTCTTGCTCAGCATATTGCACCAGCGCTTCCCCACTATTCCCCGCATTGCATTGACTGCCACAGCGGACGCCGCCACACGTGAAGAAATTATCAATCGTTTGGAGTTGCAGGATGCCCGGCATTTTGTAACAGGTTTTGATCGACCCAATATCCAGTATCGAATCACTCAAAAACGAAATCCTCGCCAACAGTTGCTGGAGTTTTTGCGTCGCGAACACAGTGGGGATGCGGGCATCATTTACTGTCTGTCGCGCAAAAAAACAGAAGAGACAGCGTTTTGGCTTGAACAGCAGGGTTTCACGGCATTGCCATACCATGCGGGTCTGAGCTCAGCCGACAGATTACGTCATCAGCAACGGTTTCTGCGTGAAGACGGCGTAATTGTTGTCGCCACTATTGCGTTTGGTATGGGTATCGATAAACCCGACGTGCGCTTTATCGTGCATCTGGATCTGCCTAAAAGCATCGAGTCCTACTATCAGGAAACCGGGCGCGCAGGGCGCGATGGAGAACCTGCTACTGCCTGGATGGTATACGGCCTGCAGGATGTCATCAAACTGCGCCAGATGATGGACGAGTCCCAAGGTAATGAGCAGTTCAAACGTCTGGAACGTATCCGACTGGATGCCATGCTGGGGCTGTGTGAAATCACCAGCTGTCGCAGGCAGTCTTTGCGACAGTATTTTGGGGAGGAGGCGCCAGATCGTTGTGACAATTGTGATGCGTGCTTGAACCCTGCGCCGACCTGGGACGGCACCGTTGCTGCCCAAAAGGCCCTGTCTTGTGTCTATCGAACTGGCCAGCGCTTTGGAGTTGCCTACCTGATTGAGGTGCTTTCCGGTTTGGAGAGTGAGCGCGTTTTGCAAAATGGACACCACAATCTCAGCACGTTTGGCATTGGCAGAGAGCTAGACAAGTCGCAATGGCAGTCGGTTTTCAGGCAATTGGTAGCAAGAGGATTTCTAGGCGTTGATCACAATAGTTTTGGTGGACTGTATTTGACGGCGCGCGCCCGCCCGGTATTAAGGGGTGAAGAAACGATGCGCTTGCGTGAAGATGTGCAAGAGGTAACCGCCAAGGGTACCCGTCAACGCAACACAGACTCGGGTATGCTGCCGGAAGATCGACGTTTGTTTGAGGCGTTGCGTCTGTGCCGTAAACATCTGGCGGAGCAATTTGATGTGCCGCCATATGTGATATTCCATGATGCGACGCTGCTCGATATGGTGCATCTAAGACCATTAAATGCCCAGCAATTGTTGTCTGTAAATGGTGTGGGTCAGGGGAAACTGGCCAAATACGGTGATGCATTTTTGCGCATAATCAATGAGCACGAACTTGATCTGGTATAGAATGCGCGCGTTTTGGCCAGCGCCGGTTTTACGTTCCGGTGAGCAGATTGGAGTATCTTATTGATGAATAAGCCTATTGTGGTGGCGGCAATGTATCGCTTTGTCCGCCTGGAAGATTTTGAGGCCTTGCGAGCGCCTTTGCATAAAGTGATGATGGACAATTCTGTTCGAGGGACATTATTGCTGGCGCGCGAAGGCGTTAATGGTACGATCGCGGGCACTCGGTCTGGCATTGACGCCGTGATGGCGTGGATCCGTTCTGATGAGCGTCTCGCCCCTATTGAAACAAAAGAGTCTTTGGCAGACGAAAATCCGTTTTACCGCACCAAGGTCAAACTCAAAAGCGAGATTGTGACTATGGGGGTAGAGGATATCGATCCTTGCCACATTGTTGGAACCTATGTGAGGCCACAGGACTGGAATGCATTAATTTCCGATCCTGAGGTGTTGTTGATTGATACGCGCAACCACTACGAATACGAAATTGGTACGTTCGAGCGGGCGGTGAATCCTGAGACTGATGCCTTTCGAGAGTTTCCGGACTTTGTACAACAACATCTTGATCCGGCACGACACAAAAAAGTGGCGATGTTTTGCACCGGCGGTATTCGCTGTGAAAAGTCGACTGCATTTCTGAAACAGAACGGGTTCAGCGAGGTTTACCATCTTCAGGGCGGCATTCTCAAGTATCTGGAGGAAGTGCCGGAAGAGCAGTCCTTGTGGCGTGGCGAGTGTTTTGTATTTGATAACCGGGTAACGGTCAATCATAGTCTTGAGCGTGGGAGCTACGATCAGTGCCATGCCTGCCGTATGCCAATAACCGACGATGAGAAAAAGTCGAAACACTTCAAACCGGGCATCAGTTGCCCGCATTGTTACGATCGCCACACTCAGGAAAAGGTGGAGCGGTTTGCAGAGCGTGAACGTCAGATGCAACTGGCGCGTGAGCGCGGCGAAACCCACATCGGCGAACCAATGTCGCTGGTTATTCAGGAGCGTCGTCGTGAGAAAATTGCGGCCAAAGAGGCACAGCGCAAAGCCTCAAACCCACGTGCTATTCCTTAAAAGTCATCTCGGCTGACTTATCCTCTCTATCGATGCCTAGGTATTCAAATCTGGGCATTGATTTCCCTTCATAGACGACTGATTCAGTGAACATTGCCAATGGGCGCACCCACAATCCACGCTCACCGTATTGTGGACGGTACACTACCAGCCACTCTTCGGTTTCGCTATGACGGGCAAGTCCCAGTACGTCGTAAAGAGGCCCCTTGTAGTGCCGATAAGTGCCGATTGCTAATTCTGCCATGCTGAGTTCTCGCAAATCCTTTCCTGGTTCAAGTATCGAGCGGTGACTGACGGTGCAACCACAAGTTTATCAGTCTGGTGAGAACAGTTGCAGACTAAAAACATGCGAAAACCTGCAGCCTGCATTACACTCTGGCAAAGCAGTGAAGCTTTTCCAAAAACTGGAGGAAAAAATGCGTAGTTTTCAAATTTCTGTACTGTTGTTTGTGTCAATTGCCCTGGCTGCTTGTGCGTCAACACCGCCCGCTCCGAGCAAGGCTGAGTTGATTATTGGGGCATGGTCTGCCGAGATTCAAGGCCAGTCCATGACGCTTGTGTATGGTGAAGCCGATGTGACTGTTCGTGAGTTTGGCATGAGTTTCCCCTACGAATGGGTGGACGCAGACAATATTCGTCTGAATGCCATGGGGCAGGAAGTTGTCAGTCGTGTCGAGTTTGACTCGCCTGAACAGATGCGCCAGTCCGCAGACGGACAGGAACAAATATTCCGGCGAGTGCAATAACTCAATTGGCACGCGGGTGATACACCAGCGCGTCAAGCAGAGCGAGAGGCATAGAACTTTGCAAGAATCTCCTGATGGCGATCAGGAGCCAGTCTTGGGCCAAACTCTGAGACAACCGTCGCAGATGCCAGGCTGGCAAGGTCTCCTGCGTCCTTGAAAGACATGCCTTGTGTCAGGCCAAACATAAAAGCGCCTGAGAACATGTCTCCTGCGCCATTGGTGTCTACAGCTATTACTTTGTGTGGGGCGATTTCAATAAAGTCCGAGCCATCAAAAAGCAGCGCTCCATGAGCGCCGCGAGTGATGGCAAACTGTTTGGCAACAGAACCTATTTTTTTGCAGGCGGCATCAAAATCCTGTTCGCCTGACCAGATCTTTGCCTCTTTTTCGTTGCAAAACAACAGATCCACACCACTACCAATCAACTCATTTACGCCATCACAGAAATATTCCACCATGGCTGGGTCGGAGAAGGTAAGAGCAGTTTTGACCTTGCTGCTTTCAGCGTGTTGTTTGAGTTTTATGCCAGCGAGACGAGCAGATTCCGACGTTACCAAATACCCTTCGATGTAGACATATTGCGCGGTAGCTGCAGCTGGAAGATTCAGGTCCTCAGTTGCTACATACTGGGAAATTCCCAGATGTGTAAGCATGGTGCGTTCGGCGTCAGGCGTCACCATCACAATACAGCGTCCTGTGTGCCCGTCTTCACGTTCCGCACTCAGGTTCGTTTGAATGTTCTGAGTGCCAAGTTCGGCAACATAGAAATCTCCAGACTCATCGTTTGCCACTTTGCATGTGTAGAAAGCTTTTCCGCCAAACTGGCTTAGCGCATACAAGGAGTTTGCCGCAGAGCCACCGCCCGCCCGCTTTTTCATTTGGTAGCGACGATTCAGCAAGGACAGTAACTGTTCCTGTTGTGTTTCGTCGATCAGAGTCATAAAGCCTTTTTGGATGCCCGCCTCGGCAAAAAATGCATCTTCCACCTCGAATTCTTTGTCGACCAGTGCGTTACCAATTCCGTACACGTCCAGCTTTGTCATTTAAAGTATTTCCGATCTGCGTATAAGTTGTTTTAAGGATGGCTGTGTTTTAAAGCCCTGCAAATGCCTTTTCAGCTCCGGAAAGCGTTTGTTTGATTTCCAGTTGCCCGTGCGCAGCCGAGACAAAGCCAGCCTCAAAAGCGGAGGGCGCCAAGTAGATGTTGTTTTCAAGCATAAGGTGGAAGTAACGCTTGAATTGTGCAACGTTGCAGGCCATGACCTGTTCAAACGTCGTCACTTTTGCTTCAGTTGTGAAGAAACAACCAAACATGCCGCCCACCTGATTGGTAGTGAACGGAACATCTGCCCGATCAGCTCGCTCCTGCAGTCCTGCCAGCATCTCGGCTGTATTTGCGGTCAAGGATTCATAAAACCCAGGCTTTTGAATTTCCTTCAGCATAGCCAGGCCAGCCGCTACTGCCAACGGGCTGCCGGCAAGAGTTCCAGCCTGATAGACAGCGCCCAGTGGGGCTATACAATTCATTATGTCTGCTCTACCGCCAAATGCACCGACCGGTAAGCCGCCACCGATCACTTTACCCAGCGTGGTCAAATCAGGTGTCACGCCATAAACAGACTGCGCGCCGCCTAGTGCTGTCCTGAAACCTGTCATTACCTCATCAAAAATCAATACACTTCCATGCTGAGTGCACAGCTCCCGCATAGTTTCCAAGAATCCGGGTATGGGCGGCACAAGATTCATATTGCCGGCGACTGGCTCAACAATAATGCATGCAATGCTGTCCTCCTCCTTTGCAAACAGGGATTTCATGGCATCAATGTCATTGTAGGGCAGGACATAAGTCAGATCAGTGTAGGCTTTCGGAACGCCCAGAGAATCAGGTTCACCCAGGGTGAGAGCGCCGGAGCCTGCTTTGACCAGCAGCCCATCAACGTGACCATGATAACAGCCCTCAAATTTCACGACTTTGTCTCGGCGGGTGAAGCCGCGGGCTAATCGAATTGCGCTCATGGTAGCCTCGGTACCTGAGGTAACAAGGCGAACTTTTTCAATCGACGGAACCAGCTTGCAAATGGTTTTAGCTATTTCAACTTCAGCAGCGGTTGATGCCCCGTAACCCAGACCGAGCGCGAGTTGGGTTTGCAGCGCATTTATGACTGCTGGGTGGCAATGCCCGAGGATCAGAGGACCCCATGCTCCGACATAATCAACATATCGATTGTTATCTTCGTCGATCAACCATGCGCCTTCACCGTGGTTAAAAAACAGGGGTGTACCCCCAACGCCACGAAAGGCTCTGACGGGAGAGTTTACGCCGCCGGGTATATAAATTTGCGCTTCTTCAAAAAGCGCAGCAGAGCGGTTGGTGCTCATCTTTGGGTGCTGTTCAGACACAATAACTACTTCCTCTGTTGGGCAAAAAGTGTGGACAAGGTTTTAGCGCGGGCAGAAACCTCGTCGCTTGAAAAAAGGTAATTGATTACCGCAATCATGTCGGCCCCGGCATCAATAAGTGATTGTGCGTTGTTTGCGTTAACGCCGCCAATCGCCACGATAGGAAGGCTGGTTTTCAGTCGAATTCGCTTTAGGTCGGTAATACTTGCTGCGGGCGCTTCTGGTTTTGTTTTTGAGTCAAAAAAGCGGCCCAGCGCAACATAATCTGCTCCCAGTTTTTCGGAAGATTCAACCAACTCATCACTGTTGTGGCAAGTAACGCCAATTATTGCATCCGGTCCAAGCCTGTATCGCGCTTCTGCGATGTGCATGTCTCTTTGTCCAATATGTACGCCGTCAGCATTGGCCGCCTGGCATAAATCAATATCATCGTTGATCAGTAACAGTGCGTTGTACTGACGGCATAGTCTCAAGAGAGCTGCAGCCGTTTCCCTGCGGCTTGCAAATGATTGCAGGTCTTCCGCCCCGGACTTGCTGCGATATTGCAGAACCGACACACCACCTTGCAGCGCTGACTCGCATGCGGACAATAGAGCGCTCCCAGGGAGCAGTATTTCATCAGTAATGGCATACAAGCCTGACAGCGATTGATGGTGCACCAAGGATTTTCCTGAGAACGCGGTGTAATTTTGGATAAGAGCCCATTCTATCAGAGGGTGAATCAACAGAGACTGATTACGTGTATGTTAAACTCGTCTGTCGGGCAAACATTGTCCGGAACTGCGCGGCATGGCTCTGTTCAGGGCGTTCCAGGTAAATTGTTGCGCATTAAATGCGGCATTGGAGACATCAAAGCCTTGTGCGATGCCTGCCGCCATTGCGCTAGCCAACGTACAGCCTGAGCCGTGGTACTCATGCGTTAGGCGTGGCCATGACCAGGATTGATCCAGTTGATCCGGAGGACAGCTGAAGAGTCGATTGGTGACATCCGGGCTCGTGCGATGCGTCCCTGTCAACAGAACGTATTGGCATCCATAATTGCAAATATCCTTGAGCGCGTCATTCTCTGATAGCGACAAGGGGCTCAGACGACTGAGTTCTTGCGTGTTGGGAGTCAAAATCTGGCAGTTCGGCAGAATCAGAGTTTTGTATTCTTCAATGATGTCATTGTTACCAAAGTCATAGCCACCTCCAGCTTTTAGTACTGGGTCTGCGATAACCGGTATCTTTTTGTTTTGACGCAATATATCAGCGATAACCTTAAGCGTGTTGACGCTGTCGATTAATCCCAGTTTGATCGCGCTGATGGTTAATCCTGATTCCAATAAGGCATCAAACTGGCGCCTTATCAAATCTGGGTTAACCGACTGAGTTTCAAGGACATTCGAGGTCGTTTGCACCGTCAGCGAGCTGACGATTGGAAGCGCATGACAGTTCATTGCTGCCAGAGTCTCAATATCAGCCTGTATGCCAGCTCCGCCTGTTGGATCGAGCCCGGAAATGCATAATATCATCGGCTTACAATGATCCACTACATACTCTCCTGCCGACGCAGTTCGATATTAAAAAGGCTTAACTACAACCAGGATTACAATAGCGATCAGCGCAACAACGGGTATCTCGTTAAAATATCGAAAAAAGACGTGGCTATGCGTGTTGCGTCCATCGCGGAAGCGCGCCCAAAACCATCCGCAGCTGATGTGATAGGCGATTAGCAGCGCTACCAGGCTAAGTTTTGCGTGCAACCAGCCTTGGCTGAGATAGAAATCCGGGGCGGACGCAATTAACCATGCACCAAAAATCACCGTAGCAATTGCAGATGGAGTCATTATTCCGCGATACAATTTTCGCTCCATAATGATGAAGCGATCTTTACTGGTCTGATCCTCACTCATGGCGTGATAGACAAAAAGTCTGGGCATATAAAAGATACCGGCGAACCAACAAATCACAGAAATGATATGAAGTGCTTCAATCCAGGCCATGGTATTTCCTCATTGTAAACTTGTACTGCTTGTGGCTGATTATGCCGCTGTGTCTTGATGCAGTACAGCAAATATCACCGCAACAAAGATATGCGGTGATAGAATGAGGTCTTGATTTCAACAAGCTGCAGTCTAGTTGACTCGGAGATTAATGTGATTAAAGTCGGTATTGTTGGCGCAACCGGTTATACAGGGGTTGAACTATTGAGACTACTGGCACCACGCAAGGATGTCAGTATTGAAGTGGTGACGTCACGAGAGATGGCGGGTACTGCGGTATCAGCCTTATTTCCAAACCTCAGAGGGTTTGTTGATTTACCCTTCACAGTGCCAGATGACGAGGTGCTCGCCAGATGTGATGTCGTCTTTTTTGCAACCCCCCACAACGTTGCCATGCGCTCAGCGCGTGCCTTGATGGAGCGGGGTGTGCGACTTATTGATTTGTCTGCAGATTTCAGGCTCAAGGACCGTGAGGAGTGGGAATATTGGTACAATGAGCCTCATCTAAGTCCAGAGTTGATTGAACAGGCTGTTTATGGATTGCCTGAGGTTAATCGCGAAAAAATTCGAAATGCACAGCTTGTAGCTGTGCCTGGATGCTATCCGACGTCTGTTCAGCTAGGGTTTATACCTTTGCTGGAGGCAGGATTGGTTGATCCAATGCGTTTAATTGCTGATGCTAAATCAGGAGTAAGTGGTGCGGGGCGCAAAGCCGCTGTTGGCAGCTTGCTGGCAGAAGCTTCTGAGTCACTTAGTGCTTACGGCGTGGCAGGACACAGGCATCTTCCGGAAATATCACAGGGACTCAGGCTGGCATCGGGTGGTGACATTAGCCTGACATTTATTCCGCACCTCACGCCTATGATCCGAGGTATTAATGCAACGCTGTATGCGACACCTGTCGGTAGTGTTACCGCAGACGATTTGCAGGAGTTGTACGAACGCAGATATCGTGAAGAGCCATTTGTTGACGTTCTGCCTAAGGGTGGGTTGCCGGCAACACGGAACGTTAAAGGGTCTAACATCTGCCAATTGGCGGTGCATTTACTCAAAGCCAGTAATACAATTGTTGTGCTTTCAGTGATCGATAATCTAGTAAAGGGTGCGTCCGGCCAAGCTGTTCAGAATATGAATATTATGTTTGGGTGTGCCGAAAGTGAGGGATTAAAAACTATTGCATTATTGCCTTGATATTTTCCTTTGGCTATTTGCTTGGAACAGTCGAGTCTGAATCCTGGTGGTGAGGTTAATAGTTGACCAATTTACTAGGGTAAGACCATAATCCTCACTCGATTATTAGATTGAAGCTTTGAGGCCAGAGTTTTTATATGACAAGCGTCCAAACTTTTGAACCAGTCATTATTTCATTGACAGATAATGCCGCTGATAAGGTAAAAATGCTGATAGATGAAGAGGGCACGCCAGACTTGAAGTTACGTGTATTTGTAACAGGAGGCGGATGTTCTGGATTCCAGTATGGGTTTAGTTTTGAAAGTTCAGTGTCAGACGAAGATACTGTGGTTCAGAACAAAGGTGCCACCTTGCTGGTTGACCCACTGAGTTATCAGTATTTGGTTGGTGCTAAGGTCGACTATGTTGAAAATTTAGAGGGTGCAAGATTCGTAGTAAAAAATCCTATGGCATCAACTACGTGCGGTTGCGGATCCTCGTTTTCTATATAACAAGAGTCTAAGAGTAATAGACTCCACCCAAAATGATTGGTTGACTCGCTCCTGTCAGGATTCCAGTATCTATTTTCTCTTTGTTGATAGTCTTGGAGGCCAGCCAAGCAAATGTGCTTGCCTCAATCCATTCTGGGGGCATTCCGCACGACAAGGTGCTTTTAACCTCAAACGCAGGAAGCAACTGTTGCAACCTTGACATCAGGGTGGTGTTATGGACCCCTCCGCCACAAACCAGTAACTCATTTGAAGTGCCCGCTTTAACCAAAATAGTCAGGTTCACTGCGTCTGCTACGCTGCGGGCCGTCAATTCAAGTAAAGTCCGCTGTACATCTGCTTGATTTATCGAATCAAAATCATCGAGACAGCGGTCAAGCCATGTTTGATTGAATAGTTCTCTTCCAGTGCTTTTAGGTGATTTTCTTTGGAAATATTCGTCCGACAAGAAGCGATCAAGCAACACTGAATGCACATTTCCACTTGCGGCCCATGCTCCGCCAGCATCAAAAGGTTCCTGCAGGCATCGAGATATCCATAAGTCCATCAATGCGTTTCCGGGGCCTGTATCAAATCCCACTGGGGTAGAGGTAGGGGTGTCTGATATTAAAGTTATATTGCTGATACCGCCGATGTTGAGAATGCAGCGGGTGCAATTGCTATTGTGGAAAAAATATTGATGAAAGAGAGGGGCTAATGGTGCCCCTTGGCCACCCACGGAGATGTCTCGTTGACGGAAATCAGCAATTGTTGTTATTCCGGTTATGCTTGCAATTGTATTTGGATCGCCAATCTGAAGGCTGAATGCATCTAACGTTTCTGGGGAGTGGTATATGGTCTGCCCATGGCTTCCTATTGCGGAAATCATCTCTGCACTCAATTGATGCTGAGAAAGTAACATGTTTATCGCATTACCAAAAGCCTTGCCCACCGCGACATTGAGTTGGCCAAGCTGAAGTAGGGAAACGTTTGGGTTCGCACAAACGTTGAAGAGTTGCTGCCTCAGATAAACGGGATATCTGCTGCTATGACTTGCCACAAGTTCTAGTTTTTGCTCCTGCAGTTTGATTGCCACGCAATCAATACCATCCATACTTGTGCCAGAGATAATGCCTATGAAGTATGCAGCGTCACCCATCTAGTTCAGTTTAGGGATTCAGCGGCGCTGTAATTGCTTGAATTGTCATAACTAAGCAGGCGCCCATCTGGTCGGTTTCTAGCAAATTGTCGGATTATTTCCTTAGTGTGTTCGCGGAATCTAACCATCTCGGCATTGTCCAGCGCAACCACTTGAGGTAACTGATCAACAATAGTCCTGGGATCCTTGTGCACGCCACCCACTAGGAATTCATAATGTAAATGGGGGCCTGTAGCTCCTCCCGTAGCACCTACGTATCCTATGATCTGACCTTGGCGAACCTTTAACCCTTTTTTAACGCCAGTCGCGTAATCATTCAAGTGAGCGTATTTTGTTTCAAACGCGCCGTGGTGTTCGATCACTACTAGTTTGCCGTAAGAGCCATTGCGAGAAGCAAAGGTCACAGTGCCATCAGCTGTTGCCCGAACTGGTGTTCCGGTAGGTGCGGCATAGTCAGTTCCCCTGTGAGCCCTAATTGTATTGAGTATCGGATGCATTCGATTGGGATTGAAATTTGAACTGATCCTGAATACATCCAGTGGATTCTTCAAGAACGCTTTTGCCATACTTTCACCGTCAGGACTGAAGAAGCTTGATTCTCCGGACTCGGTTTTGTAACGTACTGCCAGATGCTCGCGGCCTTGGTTCACGAATTGGGCAGCTATTATCTCTCCGGTTCCAACCAATTCGCCGTCAAGATACTTCTCTTCATACAAGATGCTGAACTCATCCCCTTGGCGTGGGTCCATCAAGAAGTCAATTACACCGCCGAACACATCCGCCATGCTCATTATGACGTTCGCCGGTATATCTGCTCTTTGTCCTGCCAAAAACAAACTATCGGCAATGCTGCCGTGGCGCATTACCTGAACGATATCCGCGGACTTGACTATAGGCTCAATGTTGTAACTGGACTCATTCAGGGTGAATACGTACCCCTCCAGTGGTGATGTGAGCACCTCGAGCCTTTGGAGGTTCCCGGGTTCTGGGATATAAAAACTAAGTTGATTGCCTGGGAACAGTCTGTTCAGTACTGAGGATTCTTCTGAGCTGTTAATTACTCTGAACAAGTCTTGTGCGCTAAGTCCCACTTGATTGAAAAGTGACGAGAGGTTGTCACCGGGGCGGACCGTGACCTGCCTGGTAAATGACTTTTCATGTGATTGGATCGCGGCTTCACTAGCAATTTTTGCTACATTTTCCATTATCTGATTTGCAGATGATCCAGTGCTGCTGAGTGCTGATTGAACCCGCAGTTCATCTATGTTGCTGACGATGCCATTAATTTCGTGGCGAAGGCGGTCTCCGTGGGCGGGATCTTCAGGTGAAAAAAGACCGATAAAAACAAGTCCCACGCCAAAAGCACAGGCAGCTAGAATATGATTTTTGGGTTGTAGTTTGCTGTAAATGTTGCGAGCTGATTTTATCGGAGTCATGAGCTTTCTAATTGTGTCGATATAGGTTCTATGTCACGAGTCCCTGCCGCTGTGGAGAGCACGATCAGCGACCAATTCTTATGGCTTTTGTCTTCTAGGTCAAGTCTTATTCTAGATGATGTTGTAGAATCCATTTTCCCCGGAATTTGTTAAGTGCGAGAGATGTTATGGCTGATTTGCCAATGGATTTGTTGAAGGACTTAGGGTCGAGAGGTTTGATTTCGCAGATCTCATCAGAAGATGAGTTTAAGTCACACTTGGTTAGTGCTCAACGTACTCTATATAGTGGTTTTGATCCCACTGCTGACAGTTTGCACATAGGACACCTTGTGCCGCTTTTGGCTTTAAGGAGGTTTCAGTTGGTTGGACACAAACCGCTTGCCTTAGTTGGAGGGGCTACCGGACTGATTGGCGATCCCAGCTTTAAATCTGCCGAGCGCCAATTGAACACCGCGGATGTAGTAAGTGGGTGGGTCGCAAAGCTTCAAGGGCAGCTTGAGCAATATCTTGACTTTAACTGTGGTGAAAACTCGGCAGTGGTTGTAAATAATCTCGAGTGGACTGGGCGATTAAGTGCGCTTGAGTTTCTGAGGGACATAGGAAAACATTTCTCTGTAAATTCCATGATACAAAAGGAGTCGGTCAGGCAGCGGCTAGAGCGTGAAGGCTCTGGAATATCGTTTACTGAGTTCAGTTATATGATATTGCAATCCTATGACTTTGCGGAGTTGTATAAGCGATACGGTTGTACGCTGCAAATTGGTGGCAGCGACCAATGGGGTAACATAACAGGAGGAATAGATCTTGCCCGGCGCATGCATCAAGGGCACGTGTACGGGCTTACGCTGCCCCTTGTAACCAAGGCGGATGGGCAGAAATTTGGCAAAACTGAGTCGGGCACTATTTGGTTGGATCCTAACAAAACGTCACCATACTATTTTTACCAGTTTTGGCTTGGGACTGCTGATGCAGACGTTTATAAATTTCTCAAATATTTTACTTTTATGGCGCCTGAGGAAATCGACGAAATAGAGCAGGCAGATTTGTCGTCTGGAAAACGACCTCAGGCACAGAGTGTTCTGGCTGAAGCTGTTACTAAACTGGTTCATGGCGAGCAGGGGTTGTCGGCCGCTGTGAGGATTAGTAGTTCGTTGTTTTCTGGTGATCTTTTGGAGCTTACGGAGGCCGACTTTGACCAGTTGTGCCTAGATGGATTGCCTGCAACTGATATTGCCGGGACGAGCTTGAGTTTGGTCGAAGCCTTAGTAAGCACGGGGCTCGCTATGTCCAATCGCGCCGCGCGTGAGTTTGTTGAAGCAGGTGCCGTCTATGTTAATGGGCGCAAAGTTGAGAATCTGGATGCGAGAATAGGTTTAGAAGACTCTCTTTATGGCAGGTATATAGTACTGAAGCGAGGGAAAAAGTTGTTTCATCTAATGCGCTTGACGTAATGGTTGTGCCATCGCAAAAGTAATTCAATTTACTTCTTGCCAGATAAAAATACTGTGGCATAATGCGCGCCCCTGACATGAGAAGCTCATGAAAAGGGCT
>JAUSPW010000224.1 GCA_030652635.1 Pseudohongiella sp.
GCGCAGCTGGCAAAAAAGTGCAGGGATTGTTGGGTGTCGGACATAAATGAGCAGGTTTCCTGATTCAGGCTAGGCGTTTAAACAGGCGTGCATGATAATACGAATCCTGACTGAATGCCTGTCGGGAATTTTTGAATACCTCAGTCTTCACACCTCAAGAGAAGTTCTATGCTCAGTTATCGTCACGCGTATCATGCCGGCAATCATGCGGATGTCCTGAAACATCTGGTATTGCTTGCGCTTTTGCAGCAGCTGAGACAAAAGGAAAAGCCTTTTGTGGTAATTGACTCTCACGCAGGCAACGGCTTTTACACACTGGACAGTCCGCAAGCGCGCAAAACCCGGGAGGCGGAAAGTGGTGCATTGCCGCTGTGGCAGCAGCATCACAAACAGGCATTTAGCCAGGCGTTGTTGCGTGACTACATGAGTCTGATTGCTGAATTTAATCCAGAGGCTGATGCAAAAACGCTGGCGGTTTATCCTGGCTCACCGGCTATTGTGCAATCTCAATTGCGCGAGCAAGACCGTTTGGCCGTTATGGAGCTGCACACCACTGAAATAGACGCGCTGCGCAGCAACTTTCATTTTGACAACCGCATAGCGATACACCATCGTGACGGATTTGAAGGTGCGGTGGCATTGACGCCGCCCACGCCCAAGCGGGGGTTGTTGTTGATTGATCCAGCGTATGAAGATAAAACGGATTACCAGCGCGTGGCTAAAACAGTCAAAGAAGTGCATCGTCGTTGGGCGACCGGCATGATAGCTGTCTGGTATCCCATGTTGGGTCGCACCCGTGATCACAGCCCCGCTCTCATACAGCAATTAAAATCTCTACCTGATGTGCGGGTGATGGAATTGACGGTTGGAAACCAGACAGAAGAATTTGGTATGCACGGCTCAGGCATGATCCTGGTGAATACGCCATGGCAATTTGGCAAACTGATCGATGCCGCCATGAATGAAGCGGCGTCGTGCTTAAAGGCCAGCTATCGCGTGAATTTTGGTTAACAACGCTAGAGTGAGAGTAACAATGAATCTGAGGATATTGGCGCTGACAGGCAGTTTGCTGGTGATGACTTTTGCAAGCGCCCAGCCGCCGTTGGATAACACGATGTATACCGGTGCGCATCTGAAAATTGGAGAAATTGTGTCTGGGGAATTGCTGACGACTCACCCTCAGATGAGTGATGGCTCGCATGCGGATTGTTTTCATCTGGACACCGAGCCGGGCAAAAAGTACTCAGTGACGCTGCGATCAAGCGTGTTTGACAGCTACCTGATGCTTGGCACCGGGGCGTGTTCCGATGTTATGTTGTCGCTGGAAAATGATGATTTTGAGGAGACGTCATTGGACTCCCGGATCATTTTTACAGCTGAACACGCCTTGTACTCAATTTTTGTGAACAGCTATGACGCCGGTTTTACAGGTGAATTTTCACTGCAGGCGGAAGAGTTGCCACTGTGAGTCGGGGGTAAAAAAGCCACCGACTCATGCATCATGGCGGTGGCTTTAATGTGTCCGGAAAACCTAGCGGCTGGTGCCAAGCCAACGCACTTCGTAAAGATCATCGCGCTGGTCACGGGCGTTGGTTACTGAGCCTTCATGACGCACCTGAACCAGTTTGTCGAGATCAAGATCGGCCACCAGCGCCATCTCGGTGTTGGGCGTGCTTTCTGCAATGACGGCGTCGTGCGGAAACGCAAAGTCTGACGGCGAATAGACCGCAGATTGTGCGTACTGAATATCCACGTTATGCACCTGCGGCAGATTGCCGACGCTGCCCGCGATACAGACATAACACTCATTTTCAATGGCTCTGGCCTGTGCACAACGTTGTACTCGCAAGAAGCCGTTTTTGGTATCGGTCCAGAAGGGTACAAACAGAATGTCCATGCCTTGTTTGGCCAACAGTCGCGACAACTCCGGAAACTCAACGTCGTAACAAATCAGAATGCCGATGCGGCCAGCATCCGTGTCAAAAACCTGCAGGCGATTGCCGCCGTCGATGACCCAGTCGCGGCGCTCGTGCGGTGTGATGTGCAATTTGGCTTGTGAGTCCACAGTGCCGTCACGTCGGCACAGGTAGGCTTTGTTGTACAGATTATCGCCTTCCATCACAGGAATGCTGCCGGCGATGATATTAATGTTGTAGGTGATGGCGAGCTCGGACAGCGCTTCAATCGATCGTGTTGCAAACGTCGACAAAAAGCGAATGGCTTCAAATTGATTGCTCTGGTCACCGAGTCCCATCAAAGGCGCATTAAAAAATTCCGGGAACAACACAAAGTCCGACTCATAGTCAGCCATGGTGTCCACAAAGTATTCAACCTGCGACAGCCATTCTTCAAAAGATTCAGTCAGTCGCATCTGCCATTGCATGACCCCGACGCGTACCACGGTTTTTCGCCGCTGACTGAGATCGCGCGTTTCGGGTTCGTACAGAATGTTGTTCCATTCCAGCAACGTCGCGTAACCCTGCGACTTTTCATCCTGCGGGTTGTAATCCTTGAGCAAGCGTTTTACTTCAAAATCATTGGCCAGTTGGAAGCTTAGAATCGGGTCGTGAACCTCTTTATGGTCAACAGCCTCAATGTAGGCGCGCGGAGAATAGTCTTCTGCGTGCAAATGATAGTTGGTGATACGACCACCTGCGAGAATCGCCCGCAGATTGAGGTCGCGGCACAGATCTTTGCGCGCGTCATATAGACGTCGGCCCAGGCGCAGATCGCGATATTCCGGATCGACAAACAAATCCATCCCATAAAGCGCGTCGCCTTCGGCGTTGTGTTTGATCTGTTCGCGCCGGCCAATCAGGTCATCGTAGGTATGTTGTCGGCTGAAGCGGTCGTAGTCGCAGCGGATTGTCAGCGCTGCCGCCACCAGATTGCCAAAGTCCTCGATCACAATCTGGCCTTCCGGAAAGTCGTTGATCAGCCGCTGAATCGACCCTTCCGGCCACGCGCCTCCAATGTCCGGATACACCGCTTCCATCAGTTTCGCCAGCTGCGGGTAATCGGCGGTTGTCAGATTTCTGAGTTTCAGGTGAACATCTGAGGGTGTATCCGGGCTCATCTGGGGTGTCCTTGGGGAAATGAGCCATACACGTTATCAAATAAGGCCTTTGGCAGCTACCGTGCGTTAGATGGAATGCCCGCAATTATGGACTTGCCTGGGACTCTGGAGTATGCTCTGAGGCCCTTTCCAAATTGATGAAAGTTCAGCATGCCGTCAATTAAGACCGTTTCTACAGGGGGCGACGGTTTTTCCTGGTGGGCAGTGAACGGGAAGGTTCTGCAGATCCAGGAATGCTATTAAAAAGAAAACCACAAAGCCTGAAGCTGTTTTCCGGCTTGATGAGGAGAGTGCAAGTGAAGATAAATAGTAAACGTTTGGCTGGCAGATTTGCCAGCAAGCCCGCACTGATGGCGATCAGCCTGGTGTTGGGTATGCCTGCGCTGGTCTCTGCGCAGCAGACAGGAGAGAGTATTGATTGGGTGACTCTGGGTTCAGACTTTGCACACACTCGATTTATCCCTGCCTCGCAGATCACTCCTGAAAATTTTGAGTCCCTTGAGACGGCATGGGTCTGGGATGGCGCAAGCTTCCAGGCAACCAGCGGTCGTTCTACTCCCAGCTACGTAAACGGCAAACTCTACACCGTTGCCGGCGATCGTCGTCACGTCGTAGCTATTGACCCGGTGACGGGTGAAACCATCTGGTCTTACCGTGAGCCGCACACTTTCCGTCATGAATACTCCATGCGTAAAGACTACGGTAAAGGCGTTGGTTTTGCTGAAGTGGATGGCCGTCCGGTCATTTACATCATCAGCCCAGGCTTTTTCCTGACCGCGCTGGACGCTGATACTGGCGCACCACTGGAAGGGTTTGGTCACGAGATTGGTGTGCCAGGCTTCCCGAAAACCGGTGTAGTTGACCTGCAAAAGATTCTTGCAGATACCAACGGTTACGAGTTCGACCCTTACTACGGTATTCCACTGGAAACCGGCTACATCACGTCATCTTCGCCACCCATTGTTGTTAATGGCACTGTGGTGATTGGTAACTCTGCAGAGCAGGGCTACAACCAGACGCGAATCGAAAACATTCCTGGCGACATCATTGGTGTTGATGCCAAGACCGGTGCGCACACGTGGACGTTCAACATTATTCCTGACAAAGGCGAATTTGGCTGGGATACCTGGCAGGATGGCAGTGGCAACCAGATCGAAGATCCTCGTGCATACACGGGTGAGAACTCATCTTGGGCGCCAATGGCTGCTGACCCAGAGCTGAATATGGTGTACATCAACACCAACAGTGCCACTATCGACTTCTACCGCGGACACCTGACGGGCGATAACCTGTACGGTTCAAGCGTTGTTGCTCTGGATGCAACGACAGGCGAGCGTAAGTGGCACTTCCAGTTGGTTCATAAAGACATCTGGAACTACGACACACCAACTGCCCCGGTCTTGCTGGACATTCAGCAGAATGGTCGCACTGTTCCAGTGCTGGCTCAGGTGAGCAAACAGGCATTTACCTACGTGTTCAATCGTGAAACCGGTGAGCCAATCTGGCCAATCGAAGAACGAGCTGTTCCTCAGTCAAAAATGCCAGGCGAAATACTGTCGGCTACTCAGCCGTTTCCAACCAAACCTGCGCCATATGACATGCAGGGTTTGACTCACGATGACCTGATCGACTACACGCCTGAGCTGCGCGCGCAAGCGATTGAAGCACTGGCTGATTTTGAAATCGGTCCTTTGTTCCATCCGCCGCTGCACCGCGACAACGACCTCGGCAAACAAGCTGCGCTGTGGTGTCCAGGTGACGTGGGTGGTGTAAACATCGACGGTCCAGCTGCTGCAGATCCGACTACAGGCACACTGTTTGTGGTATCCCGTAAAGGTTGCACCAACCGAATCATGGCGCCTGCACAAGAGCGTGATGCTTCACTGGAATTGCCCACAGGTACAACCTTTGCACAATACGCACCACTGCGTTCCGCACTGGTTCGTGGCCCACAAGGCCTGCCGCTGTTCAAGCCGCCCTATAGCCGTTTGACTGCAATCGACCTGAACACTGGTGACCACAAATGGTGGATCCCCATTGGTGAGACGCCCGATCGCATCAAGAACCATCCTGCCCTGGCTGGTATTGATGTCGGCAACACTGGTACAGGTACTGTTGCTCCTATGACTGTGACCTCAACCATGTTGATGTATTCCAGCAACTCAAGCGATGGCACTGCTGCATTGTTTGCTGTTGACAAGGAAACCGGACGTCAGCTGGGTAAAGTTGCAACGCCTGACGTCAGCCGTTACGGCATGATGAACTTCCAACATGAAGGCAAGCAGTATGTTGTACTGCAGACAGGCAGCACACTGACTGCACTGGCATTGCCGGATTGATGATGAGCTGTGCGATGACTGTCTTGTCATCTGCGTGAATACCAGAAACCCGCTGTAGCGAAAGCTCAGCGGGTTTTTTGTTTTTATGTCCTGAAGAAACATCAACCGTTTGTACCGTTATGGAGAATGCCTGATGAAAAAACAGAACGATTCAGAAGACACCCGACTGCCCATCAAAATTGATACCACATCCAATGGTGAATATGAGCCGATGGCGTTGTCTTTGCGCAATATTCAGGGCAATGAGTTGGCGCATCAGAAAGCGACTGACAACGCGCGGTTTTGTGGACTGGATCGTCGACGCTTCCTGGTGTCCAGTTGTGGTGTGGCCAGCACCTTGCTGGCCATTAATCAGGTGAACGCCTCGGCGGGAAAACTTGGGGGGTTCTACCAGATCAGCGACGATGCAGCGTTTGATGTGCAGCTTGCCGCCGAGGCGGTGGAAGGCAAGGAGTTCATATTTGACGTACAAGGCCATTTCGTAAATCCGAATGGCGCCTGGCTGCGACTTGTGCCCGAGGGGGCGCGACCTTATTCCACGATGGAAAAAGCCAGCTGTGCATTGTCCACCGGCGCGCAAGACCGGAGTTACCTGAATTGTTTGAGCGCGGATGAATTCATCAAAGATGTGTTTCTGGACAGTGATACTGACATCATGGTGCTGAGTTTTGTGCCATCCACACGCGAAACAGAGCCAGTCACCATCGAAGATGCTCACGAGACCCGCAACATTGTCGCGCAACTTGATGGCAGCAAACGTCTCATGATCCATGGTCGAGTCAATCCTAATCAGGCGGGGGATTTGGAGGCTATGGACGAGCTGGCGGCGCGTTGGGATATCTGTGCGTTTAAAACCTATACCCAGTTTGGACCCGGTGGGGCAGGTTTCTGGTTGCACGAGGATCCGGGGTTGGCCATGATTGAGCGCGCAAGATCTCTGGGTGTGCGTAATATCTGTATTCACAAAGGGTTGCCCTTTGGTCCGCGTTCGATAGAGCACAGTCGTTGTGACGATGTGGGCACCGTGGCCAGGCAATATCCTGATATGAATTTTTTGATTTATCACTCTGGTTACGATAATTCTGTCACCGAGCAAGCATTTGCACCCGGGCAAAACCGCATGGGCATTGATAGCCTGATTCAGTCGCTGTTGGACAATGACATTTTGATCAACAGCAATGTGTATGCGGAGTTGGGTAGCACCTGGCGATTGTTAATGCGTGATCCCGACAATGCGGCGCATGCATTGGGTAAACTTTTCAAATATGTGGGTGAAGATAACGTACTTTGGGGCACAGATTCGATCTGGTATGGTTCTCCGCAGGATCAGATTCAGGCCTTCAGGACCTTTCAGATATCCGAGAGATTTCAAGAACAGTTTGGTTACACCGCCATCACTCCCGAGCTCAGACGCAAAGTCTTTGGGTTGAATGCCGCCAGACCCTATAACATCTCTGCTGAGGAGATTGCGCAACATCTGGCGTCTGATGCAGTTAGCCAGCGCAAGCTCGCTTACCAGGAAAACCCTCAGCCACACTTTCGTACCTATGGCCCCAAAAATCGTCGGGAGTTTCTGAATTTTTTGAAGTTGGGAGGTTAATCGAGTGAGCTGACCTGATTGTTAAACGCAAATTAGTGCTTTTATCACTTAATGATATGTTGTAGCATACTTGCGTTTTCAACATCATGTAGTCAGGGATACTCCTATGAAATTCAAAAAAGCACCGCTTGGTCTTGCCATTACAGTTGTGATGGGTAGTGGTTCATTGTTGTTGAGTGGCGCAACACATGCGCAAGAAAACAGCACGGCCCAGTCCACTGTGCCCGTGACTGAAATCAGAGTCACCGCTCTCGGTATTGATGAAAGCGCTGATTTGATTGTTGCACCCTTTGATGTGCTCGGAAGAGACGAGCTCTTGAATCGGGCAGGCACCTTGGGTGATTTGCTTAACGGCCTCACCGGTGTGCATGCTGACAGCTTTGGTGGCGGCGCATCACGCCCGGTGATTCGTGGGCAGACAGCTCCACGAACTAAAATTCTTTCTGATGGCAACTCTATTCTCGATGCATCGGATGTATCCCCTGATCATGCGGTGACGGTAGATCCCTTGTTGGCGCAACGTATAGAAGTGCTGCGTGGCCCGGCGACCTTGTTGTATGGTGGTGGCGCGATTGGTGGTGTGGTCAATGTTCTGGATGACAAAATCCCGACCGCCATGCCTGAAAAAGGATATGAAGGTTTTGCAGCATTGCGCGGCAATACAGTCGCAGATGAGAAAGCCGGCGCCATTAGTCTGACCGGCCGTGCAACAGACAATATTGCGCTGCATTTTGAGACTTCATTGCGCGACACGGACGATTATCAAGCAGCTGAGTGGGACGAACCTCGTGTAGACGGTACGTTCTCGGAAAATAAAAACTCCAGTATCGGAGCGTCCTGGATAGGCGAAAAAGGGTTTATTGGCTTGGCATATTCGTACCGGGCTGATGAATATGGAATTCCTGGCCACAGTGAAGAGTATCTGGAATGTCATCCACATGGCATCGAGCTGCATTGCGGCAGTCACGACGAAGACGACGACCATGATCATGACCACGACCACGAAGAACATGCGGTTCCTTTTGTTGATTTGACCAGCAAGCGCGTCGATTTGCGTGGTGAATATGAGGATCCCTTTGCCGGAATCAACAAAATTCGCTTTCGTGCAAGCACAACAAATTATGAGCACACCGAATTTGAAGAAGATGAAGTGGGTGCGACGTTTGGCAACAAAGGCTACGAGGCGCGCATTGAAGTTGACCATGCAGCCGTGATGGGCTGGCAGGGGCTGTTTGGTGTTCAGGTATCTGACAGCACCTTCAAAAATGGCGGTGAACACGTGTTTATGCCGACTGTCGATTCTCGTGCTACCGGTGTGTTTGTTGTTGAACATTACCAACTGAACGATGACTGGCACTTTGAGGCCGGTGCTCGGTATGACCGGCAAAGCCACCGCCCGGTTAACGACGCTCGTAATCGCCCGTCATTCAGCGATTCAACGTTCTCCTATTCAGGTGCCGCTATCTGGAATGTGGGTGCTGACACCATCATGTCGTTGACTTACGCACGTGCGCAGCGACTGCCGCATGCTCAGGAGCTTTTCTCCAGAGGCATTCACGTGGCAAGCAATACCTATGAGTGTGGCTTGATTGCCCACCCGTTGACTTGCGGTGGTGTGGCCAACAACCAGGATATCAAGAAAGAAACCGCAGACAATGTTGAGTTGGGTCTGCGTAAAATTGCGGGCGCATTTACCTACAGCTTCAGCCTGTTTCGCAACAATGTTGATAACTACATTTACGCGCGTACCCTTGATCAATATGAAGACTTCCGTTTGATCAAGTACACCCAGCGCGATGCAGAGTTCACCGGATACGAAGCCGAAATTGCTTATCAATTCAGTGAAGTATTGTCCGCATCGTTGTTCAGTGACTATGTGCGTGTTGGTTTGACGTCGACAGACCGATTGCCACGCATTCCGCCACGCCGCACCGGTGGACGTATCACGACGGAACTGGCCAACGGATATAACGCTGAACTTGAGTTCTACCGAGCCGCCAGCGCAAGCCGTGTAGCGGACTTCGAAACGGCGCAGCCCGCCTACGACATGCTGAACCTGAGTGCAAACTACAGTTTCGGCAGCGATGATCGCTACCAAGTGTTCCTGCGCGGTTCAAATCTGTTGGATGAGGACGTCAGAAATCAATCGTCTTTCCTGGCGGATGTGATCCCGATGCCCGGTCGCAATCTGAGTGCAGGTTTCAAGATGGGTTTTTGATCCCACGCGGGTTACCGAAAGGAAAGCGTAACGTGTAGTCAGTGCAAGTTGAAGGCCGGTCTCAATGCCCGGCCTTTTTTTATTGGACATGCGCGGGTATCGTTGATTGCTATTGATAACCATTATCATCAAGATAGATTTTTACCAATATTGGTCATCATTACACTGTTGTAAGCTGCTCCTATCAACAAATGGTAGTGGAGTGGGAATGATGAAAAAAACAGCAAGTTTTGCAGTTCTGCACGTCGCAACGGCCTTTACCGTCACGTGGGCGATGACCGGCAGCATTGCGGTCGGGGGAGCAGTTGCTCTGGTAGAACCTGCTGTGAATACCGTTGTTTATTTCTTTCATGAGAAAGTCTGGCAGCACAAACAATCAGTGATTGCACAGGGATCAGAATTGCTGGGAGCATAATTGGCGGGATTTCTGACCAAATAAGTCATTGAGCACATCAGGGAACTATAGTAGGATCAAATTCCGTTTTTTTTCAGGAGATCCAAGTACCCTCCATGGGCACATTAATCATTATTGCCGTCTTGTCGATTAGCGTCTCATTTATATGTTCATTGCTCGAGGCATCCCTTCTGACACTGACGCCAAGTCACATTGTGAAGTACAGGTATAGCAAACCTGATCTTTACCAGCAGCTTCGCAAACTTAAAGACCGAATTGATCAGCCGCTGGCTGCGATACTGACACTCAATACTGTCGCTCATACCTTTGGCGCTGCCGGTGTTGGCGCTCAGGTTGCTGTTGTATTTGGTGATGGCTACCTTGGTGTGGTCTCAGCCATCATGACCTTTCTGATTCTTGTGCTTTCCGAAATTATTCCTAAAACCCTGGGTGCCCGCTATTGGCAATCCTTGGTGCCTATTCTACCTGCAACCTTGAATGGCCTCATTTTTATCCTCAAGCCATTTATCATGTTGTCAGACAAAATTACTGAGTGGATGGGTGTCGGCACTGCAGATATCGACCTGCGTTCCGAAATCAAAGCATTGACCAACCTAGGTCGCGATACCGATCAGCTGGATGAAGACGAACGCCGGGTAATTGCCAATATCCTTGATTTGCACGAAGTTAAAGTCAAAGACATCATGACCCCGCGCACTGTCTGTGAATATCTGACCAGTGGTGTGACGGTCGGCGCAATTCTTGAGGAGTTACGCGACACTGCATTTTCAAGATACCCGGTACTGGATGAAAATGAACATCCGCAGGGCATTGTGTTCAGAGCAGAACTGCTCGATGCCGAACCAGATATGTTGATTGATGAACTGATCAAGCCAGTGAAGATTGTCACCGATGACGTTAGCGCTGAATCCGTGATGACGGCCTTCTTGGCAGAGCACCAGCACATGAGTCTGGTGTACGATCAATACGGCACCTGGTTGGGCCTTGCAACGATGGAAGACGTACTCGAAACCATTCTCGGTCAGCCCATCATGGATGAAACTGACGATATCCCCAACATGCGTCGATTTGCCCGCAAGCGTTGGGAGAATCGCATGAAACATCAAGGAAATACGCGTGCCCAGCAACAACAGGCGGCAGACAGCCCGGTTACCCGATAACACCCGGCGGCCGCTTTCCTCTATAATCCGCGACTTCCAGTTATCGCGGCGCTGTTGATCATGCACTCTCAATCGTCACCTGCAACACTCACCCTGAATCCGGTCAGCCATATTCAGGGTGATGTCACGCTTCCCGGCTCCAAAAGCCTGTCCAATCGAATCCTGTTGCTGGCGGCGCTGGCAAAGGGCGAAACCCGCATCAGCAATCTGCTGGACAGTGATGATGTGCGTTTTATGCTGCAGGCGTTGCGAGCGCTGGGTGTGTCTTATGAGCTCAGCGCAGACAAAACCCGTTGTGTTGTGCAAGGCAACGCCGGGCCCTTATCTCACGACGGCGTGTTGTCACTGTTTCTGGGCAATGCCGGCACTGCCATGCGGCCGCTAACTGCCGCGCTCGCTGCGGGCCATGGTGAGTTTGAGCTGACGGGTGAGCCTCGCATGTCGGAGCGCCCGATTGCTGATCTGGTGGACGCGTTAACAGCCTGTGGTGCCAATATCGACTATTCAGGGCCACACGGTTTCCCGCCACTGCGCATCCATGCGGCCGGCCTGAACGGAGGCAAGGTCAGTATTCGCGGCAATATCTCCAGCCAGTTTTTGACCGCCATGTTGATGGCTGCACCGTTATGCCGCGAAGATCTTGATATCACTGTAGAAGGTGAATTGGTTTCCAAACCGTATATTCACATCACGCTGGATGTCATGAAACGCTTTGGTGTGCAGGTAGAGAACCACAACGACCAACGCTTTGTGATTCGCGCAGGCCAACACTACGTCGCGCCCGGCGATATCATGGTCGAAGGCGATGCCTCGTCCGCCTCCTATTTTCTTGCTGCAGCTGCTATTGCAGGCGGCACCGTGCGCGTGCACGGCACCGGCACTGCCAGTGTGCAAGGTGATGCTAGATTTGCCGAAGTACTGGAACAGATGGGCGCCATCGTCACTTGGGGTGATACCTGGATTGAGGTCAGCAAAGGCGAGCTCAATGGTGTAGATGTGGATTTGAATCATATTCCTGACGCGGCCATGACCATCGCCACCACGGCGTTATTTGCCAATGGGCCCACTGCAATCCGCAATATCTACAACTGGCGCGTCAAAGAAACCGATCGCCTGTCGGCCATGGCAACCGAATTACGTAAAGTGGGCGCGCAGGTGGAAGAGGGCAATGACTATATTGTGATTCATCCGCCAACCAAGATACTGCCGGCGGCCATTGATACCTACAATGATCACCGTATGGCCATGTGTTTTTCGTTGGCGGCTTTTGGGGACAGTGCTATCGTCATAAACGACCCAGGATGCACCAGCAAAACCTTTCCAAACTATTTTGAGTTGTTCTGCGCGATGACCCGCTAATGAAGCGGGCTCTGGAGTAAACACAGTGTGAAGGACATCATCGGGGCGTGGGTGCTGATTGCGTTTGAGTTTCTCAAACGGCATCCCGGTTTGATG
>JAUSPW010000286.1 GCA_030652635.1 Pseudohongiella sp.
GCACCACCGATGTGGAAGGTACGCATCGTAAGCTGCGTACCTGGCTCACCGATTGATTGAGCTGCGATAACACCAATCGCTTCGCCAACGTTCGCCAGATGGCCACGCGCCAGATCACGACCGTAGCACTGACGGCAAATACCAAAACGAGTTTCGCACGTAATAGCCGAACGCACGTGTACTTCGTCAATACCACCGATCTCAAGACGATCAACCATCTTTTCGTCCAGCATGGCGCCGGCCTCAACGATGACCTCACCAGTTGCCTGGTCGACCACATCACGTGTCAGAACTCGACCCAGCACTCGCTCGCCAAGTGCAGCAATGATATCGCCGCCCTCAATGATAGGACGCATGACCAGTCCGTCCTGTGTGCCACAGTCTTCCTCTGTAATAACCAGATCCTGGGAAATATCAACCAGACGACGAGTCAAGTAACCGGAGTTAGCTGTTTTCAACGCGGTATCTGCAAGACCTTTACGCGCACCGTGGGTTGAAGTGAAGTACTGCACAACGCTCAAACCTTCACGGAAGTTCGCAGTAATTGGCGTCTCAATGATGGAGCCGTCTGGACGTGCCATCAGACCACGCATACCCGCCAACTGACGAATCTGTGCGGGCGAGCCCCTTGCACCAGAGTCGGCATAAATGTAAACGGAGTTAAACGATTCCTGGCGCTCTTCCTTGCCTTCTTTGTTGATGACAGGCTCTGTAGACAAGCCTTCCATCATTGCTTTGGCAACGAGGTCGTTTGCGCGAGACCAGATATCGATCACCTTGTTGTACTTCTCACCCTGGGTCACCAAGCCGGAAGCATACTGGTTTTCGATTTCTTCAACTTCAGATTCAGCCTGACCGATAATACGGGCCTTGGCTTCTGGAATGACGAAGTCATTCACTCCTATAGATGAACCTGACACGGTTGAATAACGGTATCCGGTGTACATCAACTGGTCAGCAAAAATTACCGTTTCTTTCAGGCCTACATTTCGGTAACAGGCGTTCAGAATGCCGGAAATCTGCTTTTTGGTCATTTTCTGGTTGACCATGGCGAACGGCAGGCCGTCCGGCACAATGTCGAACAACAGAACACGACCTACAGTGGTGTCGATCATGCGGCGGATTTTGGTCTTTTCACCAGCATCATTCAAATCAAAGTCATTGATCCGCACTTTGATGCGAGCCTGCAGGTGCGCATGGCCAGTGTCATAAGCGCGTTTTACTTCAGATTCGTCGGCAAAAATCATGCCTTCGCCTTTGGCATTTACGCGCTCACGGGTCATATAGTACAGACCCAGTACCACGTCTTGAGACGGAACAATAATCGGCTCGCCGTTTGCTGGCGCCAGAATGTTGTTGGTCGACATCATCAACGTACGCGCTTCCAGCTGGGCTTCCAGCGTCAGTGGTACGTGAACAGCCATCTGGTCACCGTCGAAGTCAGCGTTGTAAGCCGCGCAGACCAGCGGGTGCAGTTGAATCGCTTTGCCTTCAATCAGCACTGGCTCAAACGCCTGAATACCAAGCCGGTGCAACGTTGGCGCACGGTTCAGCATGACAGGGTGTTCGCGGATCACTTCAGCGAGAATATCCCAAACTTCAGGCGTCTCTCTTTCCACCATTTTCTTGGCTGCTTTGATGGTGGTCGCAAGACCACGACGCTCAAGCTTGCCGAAAATAAACGGCTTGAACAATTCCAGAGCCATCTTCTTGGGCAGACCACACTGGTGCAGACGCAAGGTAGGGCCTACCACGATCACCGAACGGCCGGAGTAGTCTACGCGCTTACCAAGCAGGTTCTGACGGAAACGACCCTGCTTACCTTTGATCATGTCAGCCAAAGATTTCAGAGGACGCTTGTTTGAGCCAGTGATGGCGCGGCCACGACGGCCGTTATCCAGCAGAGCGTCCACAGCTTCCTGCAGCATACGCTTTTCGTTACGCACAATAATGTCAGGGGCGTTCAAATCAAGCAGACGCTTCAGACGGTTGTTACGGTTGATCACGCGACGATACAGATCGTTAAGATCTGATGTTGCGAAACGTCCACCATCCAGCGGAACCAATGGACGCAGATCCGGCGGCAGCACTGGCAGAACGGTCAACACCATCCACTCAGGCTTGTTGCCTGATTCAGCAAATGCTTCCAGCAGCTTCAGGCGCTTGGACAACTTCTTCAGCTTTGTTTCTGAATTCGTCGCAGGAATTTCTTCTCGCAGGCGGCCGATCTCGTCATTAATATCCAAATCACGCATCAGCTGCTGAATGGCTTCAGCACCCATTTTGGCGTCGAATTCATCACTGAATTCTTCCATGGCTTCGTAATACTGTTCGTCGGTCAGCAGCTGACCTTTCTCTAGCGTGGTCATGCCAGGATCAGTAACAACAAATGATTCGAAGTACAAAATACGTTCGATATCGCGCAGTGTCATATCCAACAGCAGACCGATACGTGACGGCAATGACTTCAGGAACCAGATGTGAGCAACCGGACTGGCCAGCTCGATATGCCCCATACGCTCACGACGCACCTTTGATAGCGCAACTTCAACGCCACACTTCTCGCAAATCACACCACGGTGCTTAAGACGTTTGTACTTACCACACAGGCACTCATAGTCCTTAACTGGACCAAAGATTTTTGCGCAGAACAGACCATCACGCTCAGGCTTGAACGTGCGGTAGTTAATGGTTTCTGGCTTCTTGACTTCACCAAATGACCAGGCGCGGATCATTTCCGGCGACGCAAGGCCGATTCGGATTGAGTCAAACTCATCAGATTGTGATTGTGACTTCAGTAATCCCAGCAAGTCTTTCATTCTACTTTCCTCCGCCTGCTGCTCTTCACAGCAGGCATCACAAAATCAGTGATTCGTTAAATGTTGCTTCCGCGAGACCTTACTTTCCGGAGACTTCCAGCTCCATATCAATAGCCAAAGATCTGATCTCTTTCAGCA
>JAUSPW010000302.1 GCA_030652635.1 Pseudohongiella sp.
CGCTGCCGACGTAAGCGATGCTATCGGTCGCTTTGATTTGATAAGCCACGCCGTCAATCACGATGTCAGTACCCGGATTGTTAAAGTGTTCAAACAAAGTACCGCCGGTATCAGCCGCTACCAGTTGCTCGAAGTAGGCGCCTTTGGTGAGGGATGCAAGGCCGACAAGTTGCTCGGTGGGCATGAAGAGAGTTTGCCACCAGATTTCGGTGTCACTCATACCGGCGTAGTTTCCATTTACGTTTCGCAGCGTGTCGTAAATATTGCCTGCTGTGTTGATATCAGACCAAGCAGACAGTGGCAGCGACAGCGCGGAAAACCACAACGCGGCAGTGAAAGGTACATTTGCGGTACGTTCACGACTCACCGGGCTGCCAATGATTTCGCTTAGTTGTGACTCGCTGGTGGCGAGCCGTTGAAAAGCCCGCTCACGAAGATCCTTTAAATGGGTTTCAAGACGCCCAAAATCAGCCTCATGCTTTTTGAGTAACGCTGCGTGCAGATATCTTAAATTCAGGATGGTTTGGTTCATCTCTTTGAAGTCCGGACCAGCGGAATACTTCATTTTGTTGAACCAGGAAAAATTGTTGTAGGTCTGCTGCCACTGCTGAGCTATTTGTTTCTGCCTGAGCTCCAGTTGGCCGTGAACCTCGCGAATGCGCTTCTCAGCCACAATCAGAGGATGACGATTTTTGAAGTCTGCGAGTCTTTGATCGCATTCACGTTTAGCCGAGGTCAGTTGATCGTTGAGTCTCTCGTTGGCCTGACGCAGCGCAAGCCTGTCCATGTGTTCGTTGAGCGCGCAGCGACGCGATTCAAGTGCGAGTGCAACCAATGGGTGTTCGGCCGTTTTGCTTTGTGCTTCGGCGATCTTTAACTGCACCTGTTGCAGATTATTGCTTCGCAAGGCAGCATCAAGCTCGTCGCTGGCTTTCTTGTAAGCCGTCCAGCGTGAATGCTGCCGGGCAAAGAGCGACCAAGCTAACAACGACGCACCTAGCAGCAGAAACACCAGCGCCAAGGTCAGGTCATAGTAGGTAAAAGGCGTACCTACAAGCGCATTGGTATTTCCCTGTAATTGGTGAAGTCCCATGCGTGTCAGGATGGTCAGCACGGACAACACGATGGCGATATCCATATACTTTCTGCGTGCTAGCAGGCATTGCTTAACATCATCGTGAGTGAGCTTCAACGAATTGCCTCCAATAGCATTCGATTCTTCTCCGCCTCTGACTTCCCATCCACCAGTCGAATATAGGCACCCGCGTAATTTGGATAGGCGATGTTCTCGATCACAAATGCAGTCGTCGACACGACTTCCCCACTAATACTGTCAAAGGCGCGCGAACCAAGGTGAGCCATAGTGATTACAGTAGTGTTTTTCAGCAGCCAGTCGCGTAGTTGCTCATAGCTGGACAGGAACATCCATGACTGCATGTTGATTTGGGCGTTAAACCCATTGGGATTTAGCAGACCAAATGCACGCTCCATAAAAATCGCAAACAAATCTGATTTGCTATGTGGATAGGAGTTTTTAGCAAAGTCCTTCAACTGGGCATTCATGCCTTTACTACCCATATACGGCGGGTTGGCAATCACAGCATCGTAACGCTGTGCCAACATCCATGCCTGATGCACATAAGGCAGCAGTGCTTGAGCAGCCGGTTTTTGCATGACATCACCAGAGCGTGCCAGTTGCTCCAGTT
>JAUSPW010000306.1 GCA_030652635.1 Pseudohongiella sp.
TCGAAACTGTGCTTGGCTGCAAACCCGGATGTCTTGGGCCAAACAAGTTGGATATCCCGGTTGTTGTTGATCGCAGCGCCGAAAATATGCGTAATTTTGTCTGTGGCGCGAACAAAGCTGAAACACATCTGATGGACGCAAACTGGGGGCGGGACTGCCACTTCGATCAGGTTGCTGATTTACGCAAAGTAAAAGAAGGTGATCTGAGCCCGGATGGTCAAGGTGAACTGCTGATCAAACGTGGCATCGAAGTTGGACATATTTTCCAGCTTGGGACAAAGTACAGTGAAGCCATGAAAGCAGCCGTTCTTGATGAAAACGGCCGCTCCGTCCTGATGACAATGGGTTGTTACGGCATTGGTGTGAGTCGAATTGTTGCTGCCGCCATTGAGCAAAATCATGATACCAACGGCATCATCTGGCCTGAGGCGATTGCGCCTTTCCAAGTGGCGATTGTGCCGCTTAACGCTCACAAATCACCGCGCGTCACCGAAGTCAGTGAACATTTGATGGCTGAACTTGAGAAGGCCGGCATCGAAGTACTGCTCGATGATAGAGACAAAAAGACCAGTCCGGGCGTCAAATTTGCCGACATGGAATTGATGGGAATCCCACATCGTATTGTGGTGTCTGATCGAGGGCTGGAAAACAATGAACTTGAGTATAAGTTCCGACGCGCAGAACAGGCAGAAAACGTACCTGTTGATTCAATCATGGCTTTTTTGAGCGCCAGAATGGCGTCCTGAACCCAGGTATTGGGTCATACAGCCAGTGAAGTGTCACATGGGGATATTATGTCTATACGATCAGCACATGATCTTGTCAGTGCCATTGAAAACAGGCTGTGGCGTGAAAACGAAGGCAATCTTCCGCGTTGGCAGCAAATTGGCTTTCGCGGCTTTCAGATTGCCTTTGCTGTTCTAAGGGATCTGGCGGAAGGCCAATTGAGCCTTCGCGCCATGAGCCTGGTGTATTACACCGTCATCGCAATCGTACCTTTGCTCGCCTTGACGTTTGCCGTCATCAAAGGGCTGGGCGTGCACAATGCGATGGAGCCTGCGCTGTTGGGATTGTTACAGCCGTTTCTGGGTGAATACAGCATCCAGATCACAAGCAATATTGTCAGTTTTGTTGACAACGTTCGGGTAGATGTACTCAGCGCTGTCAGTCTTGGAGTATTGCTGTACAGCGTGCTGACCATGATGCAGCAGATAGAACTGACATTTAATTACATCTGGAATATCAGCCAACCACGTTCCATGTCGAACCGGGTCAGTGAATATCTGTTTGCTGTGATCGTGAGCCCCTTGTTGATACTCATCTCAGTGGGCATCGCAACATCGGTAAATGCCGCTTTTTTTGTAAGCTTTCTTGCAGAACTCCGATTTGGTGCCTGGATTCTGCAATCCATCGCTATGTTGATGCCGGCGATCTTTATGTCACTGGCATTTGCATTGGCCTTCATCTTTATTCCCAACACAAAAGTCCGTTTCCAATCTGCTTTTATGGGTGGTGTCGTCACCATGATTGCCTGGAAAACGATGGGGTGGATTTTCAAAAATTTTATCGCGGTTGACTCCACTAACGCGATTATCTATGCAGCCTTTTTTGCCATCATCCTCATGATGCTGTTTTTGTACATGGGTTGGTTGATGCTGTTGATAGGCTCAAGCATATCCTATTATCACCAGTTCCCTTCTAAAACGCGTTCCGGTCGAAAACCACTGGAAATCAGTTTGCAAATGCAGGAAGAGGTCAGCCTGAGTGTTGCTTACCTGATCGTAAAGCGCTTTATTCGACGGGAAAACCCTTGGTCACTGGATGAATTACAAAGTTACACTCGCCTCAACACGCCTCTGCTTGAAAGCGCAATAAATGCGTTGATGTCTACCGGTTTCATCAGCGCCATCGATGAACAGCCTCGTCGGTATCTGCCACATCACTCGGTTGAGGATATCCCGTTAAATGACCTGCGTGTTTTACTTCGACAGCGCAGCGGCAATGCACAAGAACTGAAGTTACTGACGTCTGAGCAGCGGCAAATCCGCCAGTTTATGGAAGATATCGATTCGCATTGGGCGGGCACCTCAGGCGCAGTCAGTTTCCGCAAGCTACTTGAGCAAGAAAGTACAAACAATACTCAGAAATGACCACCAGGTTTGAAAACTGTTTTTCAGGAAGCGATTGATGGCTAACACAACCCCCTACGTCCTTGTGCTGTATTTCAGTCGACAAGGCGCTACCGAGGCCATGGCAAAATTGATTGCGCGTGGTATAGAGCAGGCTGGCAATATCGAAGCGCGACTCAGAACCGTGCCATCGGTATCACCTGATCACCTGCCCTCAATACCTCAGGTGCCCGACACAAGCGCTGTTTACTGCTCAGAAGCCGATCTGCGCGATTGCGCTGGATTGGCCATGGGCAGCCCGACCCGGTTTGGCAACATGGCGTCTGCCATGAAGTATTTTCTGGATAATACCGGTGCGCTGTGGGCCAGTGGTGCGCTGATCAACAAGCCGGCCGCGCTGTTTACATCCACCTCCAGCATGCATGGTGGTCAGGAAAGCACGCTGTTAAGCATGAGTCTACCGCTCTTACATCACGGCATGCTTATTTGTGGCCTGCCTTACAGTGAACAGGCCTTGATGAGAACACAGACGGGTGGCACCCCTTATGGAGCCAGTCATCTGGCGGGCATCAACAGTGATTTGCCTTTGAGTACTGACGAGCAACAACTGTGTCTGGCGCTTGGCAAACGACTGGGATACCTGGCGCTCAAATTAGGCGCGTGACTTGCCGTGCCAGCATTAAAACGCATTTAAAACAGCTGAAAAAAGGGAAAAAGAACATGACACAAACCTGGGCACCGATACCTGCCTCCGTCCAGCGTGCCAGACTAGCATCGCTCATCTGCTACTTTGGACTCTTTGGCCTTTTTACCGGTAAAGCGATTGTTAATCTGCTGAGCGGCGTGCCGGCAACGGTTGTGGTTTTTTTGTGGCTGGTTGCTGTTATGCCATTAAGTATATTTTTGCCTGGCCTGCGCCGAAACAATAGTCTACGAACCTACGCCTGGTTATGTTTTTTGATTTTGATGTATTTTTTGCACGCTGTGACAATAGCCTTTACTACAGGAACACTCTTTTACGGCATGGTCTACAGCGTATTGTGCGTTGCGTTGTTCTGCGCGTTGGTTGTCTACATCAGGCTGGCAAAAAAATATTTGGGAATGTCGCTACTCAGATGAGACCTTTGGCTACCAACCCATTACAGATTTAAGCAGCGGAATGGTGACCTTGCGCTGCGTTGAAAGCGAATGTTTATCGAGCAAAGCAAGCACCGCCAATAACTGAGTCATGCTGCGCTCACTGCGTGCCACCAAAAACCTTGCGACCTCATCAGACAACTCAAAACCGCGGCAATCTGCTCGCAGTTTCAGCGCCACTGCTTTTTCTTCATCATTGAGCATTTGCAGGTGAAATGGCACCGCAGACTGCATTCTTGAGGTTAAATCCGGCAACTTGAATTGAAGCTGCTGCGGCGTTGAATGTGCGCCAATCAAAAGCGGTGTTTGCGATTCTGCCATTCTGTTGTAGAGATTAAACAGAGCCATCTCCCATTCGGGCTGACCAGCCAGCTCGTCGATCGCATCAAGGCACACCAGAGCCATCGACTCAAGCCCCAGTAAAACGTCCGGATGCAGTGCAGTGTGGCGTGAAAAATCCAGATAAAAAGCCCTGACGCCCATTAATTCTGCCTCATGGCAAATCGCCTGCAACAGGTGGGAGCAACCAACGCCGCGCACACCCCATAACCAGAAAAATTCCTCAAGCAAGGTGCCGCTGCGTGCTTTTGCTCGCGACTGGAATACCCAGCGCTGCAATGCATTTTCCAACACGTGCACAATTTGATTATTGGGTGCACCTTCACTACCACAAAAAAAATTCTTAAATGTAGCGTCATCATCCAGGCTAAGCCTGAAGGTCAATTGCTGAGGAAATGCTTGTGGTTGCGGATCAATCATTGACGCGTCCAGCGGTAATGCAATACCTCACCCACTGGCTGGCCTGGGACAAAATCGACAGGCTGCAGATCACGCCCCAGACTGATGAACTCAGTCAGTATCTGACGTGTACCCAGCAGCTGCAGATCTAACTCCAGACTATCTGTTCGCAAGGCATTTAATTTGATTTCGCGAACAACTGACAAACTCTCCAAGTATTGCACCAGTCGCGAGTGGCTTTGCAAATCGTTTATACCATCAACACGCAGCACTACTTGGTCTTCCCGCTCAAACTCGCTTGCGACCAGACCAAAATAACTCGCCAGGGTCACGGCAGCGCGGTCTAAAGGGGCTTCCATATAGCTTGTGATATCACTGTTTATGTGGTCAAAAACCTGGACATCATTGCGGAAAATCAACTGCCAGAAGCCTACCAGATCACCGGCAGGTGTCACCAGGATTCGCCCGGCAAGCACACTGTCTGCCGCATAACGATCGGCCGCCTTGCGCAACGCTTCTGCATCGAGCGCCCACGCCCTGTCAACATTCACTAATAACCGGTCTTCCAGATCAAGTAACGGGATTAAAACCGGTACGGCACGCTGATCAGAAAACGCTCTTACCTGGTCCAATAACTGGTGCTCTGCACTGGAACCCAACATCGTGCGACGCCCGTCAATATCTTGCACGGTAATCCAAACCAACACGCTGGCACGATTGACATCCCAGACAGGAATGTTGGCTCCCTCCAATAAAGTATCTATCAGGGCCTGATCAAATCTGACGTCCAACTGTCCAGCTTGCTGAGAGGATCCACCACCCGATCTGAAGCTGACCTGAGCGACATATCGATCGGCGCTATTTAAGGCTGACACAATCTGCGGATGCTCCAACCACCGTCTCTCACCGGTCACTTTGGTAATGACTTGCGCAAAAGCCTCACGATAGGCCCGCCGCCGTTCCTGATCGGATTGATTGGTAACGGCAATTTCCTCTTGATATAGCCCTTGCACGGGCAAAGCTTGAACCGGAAGACTTGTCAAGCCAAGCAGCATCATGCTTAAAAGCGCAGGATAAAGCGCCGCGCCCGTCAATAAACGGCAGAGCACGTTAAAAAAAATAAATTGATTGAGGTTTTTCATGGGCTCAATCATAACCGATCACCCTATTGTTTTACATTATTGCCTGACGAAGAGGTCTGCAGCTGTTAAAATGCCGTTCTCAACTTACTCAGCAGACCAGATGATCACGTCCATGACCAGTAACGCTCACTCTTCAGACGATACCCAACTGCAAACTACCGGCCTCAGTTACAAAGATGCCGGTGTGGATATTGATGCCGGCGATGCGCTGGTAGAAAAAATCAAATCGGTTACCCAGTCGACTCGCCGCAAAGAAGTTTTGTCCGGCCTTGGCGGATTTGGTGCGCTGTGTGAGATTCCGGAAGGATATAAAAAACCCGTTCTGGTATCGGCCACCGATGGTGTTGGCACCAAACTCAAATTGGCTATCGACATGGGTAAACATGACACGATAGGTATTGATCTGGTTGCCATGTGTGTTAACGACCTCATTGTATGTGGCGCTGAACCCCTGTTTTTTCTCGATTATTACGCAACAGGCGGGCTGAATGTTGATGTTGCCACCGAGGTGGTAAGCGGCATAGGAGAAGGGTGTCGTCAAGCAGGCTGCTCGTTGATTGGTGGTGAAACTGCCGAAATGCCAGGCATGTACCAAAAGGGCGATTATGACCTGGCAGGATTCGCCGTGGGTGTTGTCGAAAAAGATAGAATCATCGAAAACGATCTGGTCAAACCGGGCGATGTGCTGATTGGCCTGGCCTCTTCGGGACCTCACTCAAACGGGTACTCACTGATCAGGAAAGTTATCGAAGTCAGCGGGGCGGAATTACACGACGCGTTCGGAAACAGCACCCTGGGGGCAACGTTGTTAAGCCCCACTGAAATATATGTCAAAGCCATGCACGCATTAATGGCTGAGATCCCGGTTCATGGCATGGCGCACATAACAGGTGGCGGCATTGTCGAAAACTTGCCTCGCGTCATGCCTGATTTTACACAGGCCATTATCGACTCCGACGCCTGGGTCAGACCGGCTATATTTGACTGGCTGCAACTCAAGGGCAATATAGCGCCTAAAGAAATGCTGCGCACGTTTAACAGTGGCATTGGCATGATTGTCTGCATCGCCCCTGAAAATGCCGTACGCGCCTTGGAAATTCTGCAACCCATGACCCGTGGTGCCTTAGTCATTGGCAGCATCGAATCAAGCGCAGAGCAAGCACCTAAAGTGATTGTAAAAGGCAAACTGGCATGAAATCGGGCGCAATCGCACAACCCTCTTGCAGGGTTGTGGTGCTGATTTCAGGCAACGGCAGCAATTTACAGGCACTGATCGACTATCCCCAAAAACAGTATGTGATCAGTCAGGTAATCAGCAACCGTGCTGATGCCTTTGGTCTGCAACGGGCGCAACGCGCAGGGATTGGCACAGCTGTGCTTGATCACAAGCAGTTTTCGTCGCGAGAAGGCTTTGATGGAGAGTTGATCCGGCTGATTGACTCCCACCAGCCGGATCTGATTGTACTTGCAGGGTTTATGCGCATACTCAGTTCAGGTTTTGTTCAGCATTACGCAGGCAGACTACTCAATATTCATCCATCCTTGTTGCCTGCTTATAAAGGCACAAACACACATCAACGGGTGCTGGATGCGGGAGATCGTTTCCACGGTGTAAGTGTGCATTTTGTCACGGAAGAGCTGGATGGAGGAGCGGTGGTTGCGCAGGCAATAATTCCAGTTAACGAGGGCGATACCAAAGAGACGCTTGCTCAGCGGGTTGCTACTCAGGAGCACAGACTATACCCTGAGGTGGTCTCATGGTTTGCAGCCGGCAGACTCAAGCTTCATAACGACGGTAGCGCACGTCTCGACCAACATGTTCTGCCACCACAAGGTATGCAATTCAACACTGAACAAACGCAAGTAAAAACAGTTGAGTAAAACGAAGGTCCGTTAAACACACCAACATCCAATCGGGATTCACTGACATGCGCTCACACACAAACACAGTGCAAATGAAGGTTAAGCTAATCCGCAATGGCTGGACCATCCTACTGGTTAATCTGTTGGTTTTTATGGCAATACCGCTGGCTGCAGCTCAGCCGATAGCGCCTGTCCCCTACGAAGCCCGTTATGAAGCACGGGCTATGGGCATGAAATCCTCGGCCTATAGAACATTGACCTTGAACAATGATGTGTATCAACTCAATCATGGTTTGGCTGTTTCGGTGCTGGGGGCTAACTTGATCACCGTAAATGAGCGCACAGAGTTTCGTTGGCAGGAACAACAAGCCGTGCCGTTACAGTATCACTATAAACAAAGCGGTGTGCGCAGACGCGATGAGCGTGTAGCCTTTGATTGGCCACAAAATTCAGCCGCGATGAACCGTGACGGGCGAGAGCAGACACAAACACTTGAAGCTGGATATCAGGATAATCTCAGTTTTTCAGCACAAATGAGTGCGGATTTACTGAACAAGCCTGAATTACGCGCGCCTGAAACCGTACTTTCATACCAGATTCTGGACGCACGTCGTCTGGAGACTCAGGATTACAAAGTAATCGGAGCAGAACGCATCAGCACCCCAGCAGGAGAGCTGGATACCGTCAAGCTGGAACGGATTCGAGATAGCGACAGTGGCAGATCAACCGTTATCTGGTTGTCAGCACAGCATCAGTACATACTTGCAAAGCTGTTGCAGATAGAAAGCGGTGGCTCTGAGATGGCATTGACACTTGAAAGTGTAAACTGGCCCTGATTACCTGTGTTGGTCGCCAGATCCGATTAGCGCGTCATGTCATATTTGCGCATTTTTTCCACCAACGTCGTGCGGCGGATATTCAAGCGGTCAGCCGCACGTGCCACAACCCCACCGCAGTCATCCAGTGCCTGCTCAATCAAATTCCTTTCTAGATTGGCAAGATATTCCTTAAGGTCCAAGCCATTCAACGGCAGAAGATGTGGGTCTTGAGCAAGGCGTTCACCCACCACACGGCTTACATCGACGGTAACGGTGTCATCAGCATCGTCATCTGATTTATCCGGGCACTGATCAAACGACACCAGTGAAACAGGCTTTTCGGAAAGTGAATCCGGCAACGTTATTGGCGGCAGCTCATCGTCCGGCAACTGGAACTGGCGTGGCAAATCCTGAACACCCACAACTGCGTGGGGGTGCATGATGGCCATACGTTCTACCAGATTGGCCAATTCGCGCACGTTTCCCGGCCAACTGTACAGACTCAGCGCCCGGATCGCGGCAGAGTTGAATCGCACGGAGCCTCGTTTACTGTATTCAAGCCGAGTGATCAGCTCATTTAGCAGGTTGGGAATATCCGAGGCGCGATCACGCAAAGATGGCATCTCAATCGGAAACACATTCAATCGATAGTACAAGTCCTGCCGGAAAGTGCCCGTCGCTATCATGTCTTCAAGGTGACGATGGGTGGCGGCAAGAATTCGCACGTCAGTGTGCATCGTCTTAGTACCACCTACGCGTTCAAAACATTGTTCCTGCAAAACACGCAGGAGTTTTACCTGCATGTTAGGCGGCATATCCCCTATTTCATCCAGGAAAAGCGTACCGCCCTGCGCCAGCTCAAAACGCCCTATCCGGGTTGAAATCGCGCCGGTAAACGCACCTTTTTCATGACCAAATAACTCGCTTTCAAGCAGGTCAGGAGGTATGGCACCACAGTTGATTGGCACAAACGGCTTAGTGGCTCGACGAGAGTTTGCGTGCAGATTACGCGCAACAACTTCTTTACCCGTTCCAGATTCACCCGTAATCAACACGGTGACTTCGGTATCCGCTACTTGCGACATTAACTGACGGATACGCTGCACAGCCGGGCTCGCGCCGACCAGGCTGCGAAACATATTGTAATCGCGCACATTGCCAGACTCGCTCAACCGCGCATAGTGTGCGCCGTGAACTTGGGCTTTGTGCAGAGCATCCAGCATTGGCTGGTAACTCAACGGTAACGGTAAGGTGGCTACAACACGATTTTTGATGGATTCGGCAAGTTCAGGCAGATTTTGCCCGCCCAACAAAACAATGGGCAAACCTGGGTCCCAGGCAACCAGATCTTGCAGCAGATTTGCCATCAAAGAATCTTTGTAATGTCCAACGAGTACCATACGGAGTTTTTCCGGCGATACCCCCTGACTCGATGCGTCATCGCGCCAGTTCGAGCGCGCCAATATGATTGGCCGCTCCCCAAGAAATTCGAGCACGATACCAAGATCGTGGCTGAGCTTCTTGCTGTCTTCTATCAATAAAATATCAGCCATGCCCAGTTCCGGTGCACAAAAGCGCTTTTTATGCGGGTCTTTCGATGCACGCGTGCCTTGTTGTCAGTCTATTTTGATCCTTATAAGACCATTACCGGGCGTCTACTTTCAATACCTGTAACCATCATTTTATGCAGCAGGAGCGATTGCGTCCCATGCAGATTTTACGGTTCGCATGAGATTACTGACTTCATCGATCATTACCGGGTCATTCTTGATGTTCGCTTCAAGTAAACGTCGTTGCATATAATCGTACAAAGCGTCCAGATTGTCGACCAAATCGCGGGAATGTTTGGGGTCAAGACTGCTCTGCAGACCAGCAATAATCATTGTCGCCTTACCAAGCAGCAGACCTTTCAGCGGAATGTCACCGTTTTGCATGGCGGCTTTGGCCTGAATCAAGCGTTCAATGGCACCGTTCATCAACATTTGAATCAGTTGATGCGGATTTGCCTGCTCTAGCGCACTTTCAGTATTTATGCGCTTGTACTGCGCGGCAGCGCTGTTTGTCGAATACATCTGCTTACGTCTCCATTGCCAGATTACGGGCTTAGTTCCTAGATTTGGGTTTTGCGATCGCTTCCAGCATCGACAATTGCGATGTCAGGAAGTCTGCAGTGGTGTTAAATTTGTTAATGATGATGTCATTCGCAGTAAATGAAGCCGCCAATCTACTTTCCGTGCGGGCTAGCCGCTCGTTTAAAGACACTCTTTCGTCGGCAATTTTGACCAATTCTTTGTTAAGAGCCGCCTGCCTTCCGCCTAATGTGCCTCCCGGCTTTAAATAGGCATCCAACAGCTTGTTCAATTGATCAGCCACGCCACGACTGTAATTGATGGATCCTCTGCTGCCCGTGCTACCGCCTGTGATTTTTACCATCAGACCAGCAGAGGCATCTGCTTCGCCGCTTGCTGATTTACCGACAGCGCCTTTTGAGCCCTTACCAGTTACAAATCCAAAAATACTGCTGGCATCACCTTGAAGACTGCTGATTGAAACACTAGACGACGAACCAACTGTATTGGAAATAATGCCAAAACCACCCGAAGCTGTGTCGTATTCGACCCGGACAGAGACACCGGCAGCCATCAGAGCCGCATCATTATTGATTGCGGTCTGCATCACCGCAGCCACTGCATCGGGATCGGTATCAGCCAGCACCCCCAACGTGATATTGCCTGAAAGAATGCCGTCAACTTCGACCTTGAAACTATCCAACACAGAACTGGTCGACAAATCGCCATGCGCCGCATTCAGATAGAAACCTGCAGCTGCTGGATTCTTACTGCTGGAGGCCGTCAAAATTTGACCTTTACCTGTTGCCTCTATGCCGTTGATGGTGCCCGCTACATCAACGCCTCGCGTCGCCACGGCAGCTGCGCCAACACCTTCATGTAACCCCAGTTTCTGAGCTGCTGCTACATTTACCTGACTGAATGTAAACAGATCGCCCGCATTCGCTGTAGAAAACACCAACCGCCCAAAGTCGTCTTCGGCGTCGTAAACATAATCCACAAATACTTCGATACCATCACCGGACAATGCAGTGTCCAGCAGGGATTTTAATGCTGTCGTCAATTCATCCGGTGTGGTGTAGGTTGTCTGTGGCAAACTCAGCAGACCCGTGCTTATGCCATTGACGGAAAACTCAAATTCGGTATCACTGTCCACAACCAGCGCGGTATCAAATGGGTCCGAGCTTGCACCGGTGGTATTTGCCAAACTGGCGAGTTGATTACCCTGAAAGGGCCCATAGCCATCTTTAACCAGACCCAGAGTATTGGCCGCTGCAGATGAAATACTCACTATACGGACAACCGATTCGGATCCATATCGATTTGAGCTCATTTCAAAACGATTATCCGCGGCGTTAAAACTCACCGTGATGGTGTCTTCCGCATCCAGCACTTCGCTATTGCTGTTAATCTGGCGTTGAATTTCCTCAGCCAGATCATCGGCCGTGTCATAGGTACCCTCGGTCAGACTAATGGCGGCTTCAGAACTGTTTAGCCGCACAGTAAAGGTTTTATTGCTGCTGTCGATCGCAATTGTGCCGGCTCCAAGCGCTGCCACCGACACGCCTTCGTAACTGCCAGTTGTTGCCATTCTGGTGATTTCAACAGCGAACTGCCCAGCCTTTGTTTGAGACCCGGCACGTATGAATTCAACCTGATTGTCAGACGACACGCCATTGGCCGCAAACAAGGAAGTCACTGCTGACGGGTTTGCGGTAAAGGCGGTACGGAATTTTGCCGCATCCAGCTTAAGTTGATAGTCGCTGAATTGATCCGTGGAGATGCCCACTTCTGCCAATGATCTGACATCCAACGTTGTGTTAAACGAGCGTAATGTACTGTTGATTTCAGACATCATGCGACGCAGGGCAGCGTCTCCGGTCAATAAACTGCCTTGGCCGCTCTCCCCTGCCTCGGCATTAAACGCAGTCAGCGTATCCCCCAGCGTTTTCAGTTGATTGTAACTGTCAACAAAACCCTGCATCTTTTCAAGTAAGGCAGCAGGATCTTTACTAATAGACAAACTGACTGGACCGTTGGTGGTTTCTTTTAAATTAAGCGTCACACCTGGAATCACACCCACAACCAGATTGTTTTCGCGCGTCACCGCCAAACCATTCACTGTAAATTGTGCATTCTGGGCGGCCTGGGTTTGTATGGCAGTCTGAGAGATAGCATTAAAATTGAATGCAGCCATGCCTGCTGAGCCAGATCCTGTTAATTGAATACTGTTATTAGCACCCGCCTCGTTGCTGGTCAGCAACAATCGAAACCCGCTACCATCATCAACAATGGTCGCCTGAACGCCTATAGCAGCATCATTGATAGCATCGCGCATGCCAGCCAATGTATTGTTGCTGTTTGAGATGATGACGTTGCGGGACGGTTTGTCTGCATTAACTGCAAATCCCTGATAGACATCGAACTCATCAATATCCGTTGTACCAAACCGGAATGTCAGTACACCTGTGCCAATGGCTTCATTGATAGAACTGTAACTTTGTGTTGCGATAGTGTGTTGTTGAGCTAATTGCTGAATGTTGACCGAGTACGTGCCATTTCCGGCGATACTAGTGGCGGTGGCTGACAATGCGTTCTGATTGCTCGAGCTTGCAGTGCTGGCATTAAATGCTGAAACACTGTTAAGCGCTTTCATGGATGAGTTGAGCTGGCTGATGGCACTGCTGACTTCACCAAATGCGGAAATTTTGGCATCAACAAGCGCCTTCTGGGAATCAAGACGCCGCTCAGCCGGGGCACGCTCCGCGTTGACAAGATTTTCCAATAGCTCACTGGTCAGCAGACCTGAACCGATACCCAGTGATTGAATTGTTGCCATATTTGCCTCTTGCTTACGCTTTCTGCCGTCTTTTCGCATTAGGTGCACATGAACATCGACGCGCATCACATGTCGTATTGGAAATTAGCAAGAATCGCGCCAGCGCCCGTTACGCTTGTGAGCCCCACATCTCATGAAGTTTATCGACTGGTTTTGGATTTACTTGATGCAGACAGCGGCAAGGGTTTGCCGCACGGATTGTCTGTGCGCGGCACAATGGGCAACAAAAGGTCTCGTTTTGACGCAGATGTCAGGAATAACATCTCAAAAGATTGAGAGTCGCCACAGGCTTGGCTAGAATCAGGTCAAATCTATAAGGAGAAGAAGCTATGAACAATAGACCCATCGGCATCGGCAGACTCACTTTGCTGGGCTCAAGCATTGCCACCCTCACGTTCATGTCTTTCAGCATGTGGGCGCAGGACGATTATACAGTGCCGCGGACGTGGGACGGTGTGCCTGACCTGCAGGGTGTCTGGCGTAATGCAACTGTCACACCGCTGGAGCGTCCGGCAGAGCTGGGCAATAAGCGCGCCTACACACGCGAAGAAGCCTTTGCATTGGAGCGGGCAGCCCAGCAAGAAGTAGAAGAGGATAACGAACCGCTGGACCCCAACCGTCCGCCTCCACCCGCGACGGCTTTGCCGCCAGTAGGCAACTACGACCTGTTCTGGACAGATCGCGGCATGTTTATGCCAACAATCAATGGTGAATACCGCACCTCTATTATTATCGAGCCCGAAAATGGCCAGATTCCAGGTTACAAACCTGAGTTTCTAGCCGCTCGTGCGGCACAACGGGCGAGCGGCCCAGGACCCTTTGATGGCCCCGAGGGTCGAGGAGCAGGCGAGCGCTGCTTGCTGTCGTTTGGCTCTCACTCAGGCCCGCCCATGCTGCCAGTGATGTACAACAGCCATTATGAAATTTTTCAATCGCCCGGTTACGTGGTGATTCTGGCCGAGATGGTACATGACGCTCGCATCATTAAAATCATGGATGATCATGCACCAACGGCGGACGTCATGGAAAAATGGATGGGCGATTCGATTGGCCGTTGGGACGGCGATACGCTGGTTGTGCAGACAAGACATTTTAATCCTGACCAGAATTTCCGGGGTGCGTCAGAGAATCTGACCGTAATCGAAAAATTCCGGCGTGATAACGAGCACAAAATTATTTACAGTTTTACCGTACAAGACCCCAGCGTGTTCGAATCCAGTTTTACGGGAGAACTGGCACTGACATCGTTTGATGAACCCATTTACGAGTACGCCTGTCATGAAGGTAACTACGCGCTGGCCGGCACGCTTGCGGGAGCGCGGTTAGCCGAAGAAGAAGCTCGTAAGGCATCTGAAGCCCAACAGTAAATCAGAGACAAAAAAAGGGATAATCATTAAGATCATCCCTTTTTTTGTGTCCACATAATCACAATTGATTGTGTGATGCCTCTAGACTTGCGCTTTAAACAGCGATATCGGCTCCTGAGATTCTAGCTTGCGAGCCAGCTCCTGAGCTTCAACACTGTCAAACTGTCTTAGCACTTTGCGCGATTCGCGATCGACAACTGTCACCGATGGCTCACCACTGTCCGGGTCAAAATCAAAAATAATATCGCGTTTGACTGACTGTACATACTCATTCAAACGAGACACGGCATGCTCGGTAGAACTGTTTTTTGCCGCCGAAACCTCATTATCTTTATCAACATCAGTGAGTTTCTTTAACCCACCACTTGATTCGGACTCTGATTGCGTTTTGTGCTTTGCCGACTGCTGCTGATCTTGTTTGTGCTCCAGCGGGTTTTCCGCTTGCTCAAGACCATTTTCGGTATCAATGGCCTGCACAGAATTGATTTTTTCCCTGGCAACTAATGCAGGCTGGAATCGGGTGATACTGATTTCACTCACAACGCGCCTCCCCCAACAAGCTCAGGGTTAATGATTCCGGGTGGATATTCACAAATTCCGGAAACTACGTCCGGCCCGGACCAGCAAAACAAAATCCGCCCGGTGAAACCTTGTTATCGGTGAATACCGGGCGGACTTTAGTCTTTTATTAACGCAGCAGTGACAATACTTGCTCAGGACCAGAATTCGCCTGTGACAGGATGGAAATACCAGCCTGTTGCAGAACCTGACTACGTGACAGAGCCGCAGCTTCAGATGCGAAGTCAGCGTCCTTGATACGTGAGTTTGCAGTTGACAGGTTCTCTGATGTTACTGCCAGGTTGGAAATGGTAGATTCAAAACGGTTTTGAATCGCACCGAGATCCGCACGAGCGCTGTTGATGCTGTTCAGAGCGTTATCTACGGCAGCCAGCGCAGCATTTGCACCTGCTTGGGTAGAGATATCCACATTGCTCAGGAACTGACCTGATTCTGCGCCACCAAAGGTGCCAGCCGTGAAACCAACAGCTTCAAGATCATCATTCCCGTTGGTACCACCTGATACGGTGAACTTACCACCAGAACTCAAGCTCACTGTGCTATAGGTCGTCTGATCTACATTACCGATACCGTAGTCGTCGCCCAAGGTAGCTGCGTCTGTACCACTTGCGATCAATGTAATATTGCGACCATCTGCCGCCGTCAGTGTGATACCTTCACCATTATCTTCAGCGATGACGCCAGTCTGGCCTGCAACATTGTTGATTGCCGCTACAGCTGTTGCGCGGTTAGACGCCCCATCAGTTGTCGCCGTCAAAGCCACGGCAACACCATTGACCGTTAATGTCGCTGTACCTGCAACAGCAGTACCCTGAGTACCTTCAACGACGTTGGCATTAGCAGTCGCAGTCACACCGGTCGCGTCTGTAGACTTATTTATTGCTGCAGCGATAGCAATCGCCGATCCAGTCTTGAGACTGGTTGTTGTTGCAAAAGATGCAGTGTCGTCAGCTGCGCTTGCTGCAGCTATTGTAACTCCGTTGATGACCATGTCACCGGTATTGAGCACGGCAGCGGCAGCTTCCGTTCCATCGCTTGCGGTTACAGCTTTAGAGCTGGCAGTCGCAACGCCAGAAGTGTAGGATCCAGCAACAAATCCCGCATTTTCCACGTTTGTGCCGGTAATTTCGATACTGCTGACATCTGAATTAGCGACCAGCGTTACGCTACCCGCATAAGTATCTGCTGCAGCAATACCGGTGCTTGCCGCAGTGACTGTGCCAAACGCCACGGTAATATTGCGGCCATCAGCAGCTGACAGAGTCACACCCAGAGCGTCGTCACCAGTGTCGATAGCAGTAACACCAGTCAATTCCGACTGAGCGTTGATAGAGGCAACAACAGATGCTCGAGACGTAGCTGTATTCGCGGTTGTCTGGACCGCAATCGAAGTACCATTGATGGTCACCGTGCCGGTTGCAGCAGCGGCAGTCATTGTAGTACCCGCTACAGTATTTGTATCAACAACAGCTGTTACACCGGTCTGGTCAGACACACGATTGATTGCTGCAGCTTTAGAAATTGCACTGGTATCTTTTTCAGCTGTTGAGGCAACATCATCTGCAGCACGCGTTGCGCCGACAGAAACGCCGTTTATGACCAGCTCACCGGCAGCAAGTGCGTCATCAGTACGAACAGAAGACACACCATTTTTGGCTGCCACACCCAACGTATCAGCAGTCAATTTGCCGATGGAGATGTTAACAGCATCCCCAGCGTTAGCACCAACCTGGATTGCGGTAGAAAAACTGCCATCCAACAGTTTTACACCGTTGAAGTTAGTTGTGTCAGCAGTACGACCGAGTTCTTCCAGCAGCTGACTTGCTTCTGCCTGGAGAGCCTCACGGTCTGATGCGCTGTTGGTACCGTTGGCTGCTTGCAGTGCCAGTTCACGGACACGCTGCAGTGATTCGGTCATGGAACCGAGCGCACCTTCTGCTGTCTGTGCCAGAGACACGCCGTCGCCTGAGTTACGGATCGCTACTGCGATACCTTTGATCTGCGAGTCAAAACGGGTAGAAATCGCAAGACCGGCAGCATCATCTTTGGCGCTGTTAATACGCAGACCGGAAGACAGACGCTGCAGGGCCTGGTTAGTTTCAGCTTGCGAGCTGGACAGATTGCGCTGCGCGTTAAGTGAAGCGATATTGGTATTTATGACTTGAGCCATGCTTGTTTACTCCTGAGTTTACACATTAAACTGAGCGCATACCGAAGAGACTTTAAACAGCTCACTGTTATGCGTTACCCCATTTAACGACACGAAATTTTAAACCTTTAATTGAATTTCAAGGATTTTTTCGGGTTCGGCAGAAAATATTTTTCTTTAGAACTTTTTTCAGGAATTTACAGATGAGCGCTGAAAACAAAGACGATGCAACAGGCGATAACGCCGATTTATACAAAAAAACCATTTCAAATCAGATTGTTAAGTGGGAAAAAATTCTTTCATACTCGGCACAACTTTTACAACTTGCGTACCAGAAAAACTGGCAATCATTGATGGATCTTCATAAAGAGCGCGATGAATTGCTTGACGTTTTTTTTAGAGAAGCCATAGCTGAGGACATTGTCGACCAGATAAAAAAAGACATCATCACCATAAAAGAACAGGATGAAGAAATTGTTCGATTGGTTAAAAATAACCAGCAACAATTAGGGGGAGAATCGCAACAATTGCATGCTATGAAAAAACGTATCAATAGCTATTTATCGGCAGAAGGCAAAAAACTTTAGTTATTTTTTTAAAGCAGGCTTTCGCCCCTCTGCTGAAAGCAACAGAGGGGCGATCAGACCTGATACTAACGCTTACTGCAGCAGCGACAATACCTGCTCCGGACCAGCATTCGCCTGTGACAGGATAGAGATACCAGCCTGCTGCAGAACCTGACTACGGGACAGAGCAGCTGCTTCAGCCGCAAAATCCGCATCTTTGATGCGTGAATTGGCTGTCGACAGGTTTTCTGAGGTTACCGCCAGGTTAGAGATAGTAGACTCAAAACGGTTTTGCACCGCACCGAGATCTGCACGAGCACTGTTGATACTGTTCAACGCATTATCAACCGCCGCCAGCGCCGCATTGGCACCTGCCTGTGTAGAGATATCTACTTCATTCAGGAATTGTCCGGACACTGCACCACCAAACGTGCCGGCCTGAAAACCGACAGCAGAGAGATCATCATCGCCGTTGGTGCCACCAGACACAGTAAACTTGCCACCCGAACTAAGACTAACAGTACTATAGGTAGTGAGGTCGACGTTACCGATACCGTAGTCGTCGCCCACTGTAGCCGCATCAGTACCACTTGCGATCAAGGTGATATTCCGACCATCGGCTGCCGTCAAGGTGATTCCTTCGCCATTGTCTTCGGCTGTAACACCCGTCTGGCCTGCAACATTATTAATTGCGGCTACTGCTGAAGCCCTGTTAGATGCCCCATCAGTTGTTGAAGTCAAAGCTACTGCAACACCGTTAACGGTCAATGTCGCTGTACCAGCAACTGCAGTGCCTTGAACGCCTTCAATCACGTTGGCATTTGCGTTTGCGGTTACACCTGTGGCGTCAGAAGATTTATTGATTGCCGCGGCAATTGCGATGGCAGACCCTGCCTTCAGGCTGGTTGTAGTTGCAAACGATGCTGTGTCATCAGCAGCGCTTGCTGCTGCGATAGTGACACCATTTATGACCATGTCACCAGCATTAAGCACTGCAGCTGCAGCCTGGGTACCATCACTGGCTGTGACCACGTTAGAACTTGTAGCCGCAACACCTGACGTATATGAACCCGCAACAAGACCAGCATTAGCAACATTTGTACCTGATATTACAATGCTGCTTACATTAGCGTTAGCAACTAACGTTACACCGCCGGCGTAGGTATCTGCTGCCGCTAGCCCGGTATTTGCTGCCGTCAGCGTTCCGAATGACAAAGTAATATTGCGACCATCCGCAGCTGATAAAGTCACACCCAACGCATTATCACCCGTATCAATTGCTGTTACCCCAGTCAGTTGTGATTGAGTGTTTATCGCAGTAACTACAGATGCCCGTGACGTAGCGGCATCAGCCGTTGTCTGAATGCTTATCGCGGTTCCGTTGATTGTGACTGTGCCAGTCGCGACACTTGCAGTCATGGATGTCCCTGCCAATGTATTTGCATCAACAACAGCTGTCACACCAGTTTGATCCGAAATTCTGTTGATAGCTGCAGCTTTTGCTATCGCACTGGTGTCTTTTTCTGCAGTAGAGGCGACATCGTCAGACGCGCGTGTTGCACCAACAGAAACACCATTGATGACCAACTCACCAGCGGCCAGAGCAGAATCCGTTCGTACGGATGAGACACCATTCTTATTGGAAACACCAAGCGTATCCGCTGTCAACTTCCCGATCGCAACATTTACAGCATCACCCGCATTGGCACCTACCTGTATAGACGTAGCAAAACTGCCGTCCAGCAATTTAACACCGTTGAAGTTAGTACCCTCTGCTGTACGAGCAATTTCTTCGATCAATTGCTTGGCTTCCGCTTGTAGCGCTTCCCGGTCAGATGCACTGTTGGTACCGTTAGCTGCTTGCAGCGCCAGTTCGCGAACGCGCTGCAAAGATTCAGTCATAGAACCGAGCGCACCTTCCGCAGTCTGAGCCAGCGACACGCCATCGCCTGAGTTGCGGATTGCAACGGCGATACCTTTGATCTGGGAATCAAAGCGGGTGGAAATTGCCAGGCCTGCTGCATCATCTTTTGCGCTGTTGATACGAAGACCCGATGACAGACGCTGCAGCGCCTGGTTTGTTTCGGCTTGAGATGTGCCCAGATTACGCTGGGCATTCAGTGATGCGATGTTGGTATTGATTACTTGACCCATGATTATAACTCCAGTTTCTTAAGTTTGGTTTGAGTTGCATATCGCAATAAATCAAAGCAACTCGCTATATTTTTTTAAACCCGTTTGTTAAAACATATAACGACAATCAAATTTACTTCTTTAGCCTTTTTTCATATTTTCATGCATATTTTTATATACTCCTTATTCTATAACCGAATTATATATATTTCTAAATTAGATCAAACAATGACATTCTTGAAATTCTGGCAAAACTTGTCTGAGCGGCTTCAAGAACAAAGCTCTCCTGAGTCAACTGACTGATAGCCTTGGCATAATCCAGATCCGACAACTCAGACAAAGCTGTTCGGACAACCAATTCAAAGTCCTGATTTGCAGATTGTGTGGCCGCAATCTGATTCATACGTGAACCTACCGCGCTACGAGTCTGCAACAATTGTGTTTGTGCATTTTCTAGATTGCTGATAGTTGATTTCATCGACTCAGCCAACAATGTACGATCTGCAGTGTTATCCCCGTACTTATTCAGGCTGGATATAAAATCTTCCAGTCCTTCAAGCAAACCCTTCTTATTGCTGGACTCCACGACGAACGTATCACCTTCAGCTGGCCTGCCTTGCACCCGAAGCACTGCACCTGCAAACTCAATCTCATTGCCAGAGACATATGGCACGTTTTGCATCAACACACGCCCATCAGAAATCTGCTTCACTGTGTAGTTGAGGCCAGGCGGAACAATCTCATCAACAGGCCTGAACTCAATTACTGCACTTTCTGGTACAAACTGAGCGAATCTCTCCGCATTACGCACTTGTGCTCCACTTACCTGTGCTGGAGGAACTGCGGCATTACCAGTACCTGCAGATACAGTCACATTGGGTTTGGCACTTTTAATATTCATAAACAACTGAAAACCAGAATCATTGGCAGCGATTGATGTGACAGGTCCAACCTGCACAAAACGCTGACCTTCGTCACCCTGATACTGGTATCTGCCTTCTGCATCTTTTTCGAAAGGCGCAGTACTGCCCTTATATCCTGAGAACAGATACTCACCACTGGCATCTTTTGAATTCATAAGTTGCGCCATGCTGTCCACAACACTTTGCAGTTCCGTAGCGATGTAACCACGCTGCTCTTTGTTCAAAGCTGCGTTACCAGACTGAAGCACTAACTCCTGGGCTTTTTGCTGCAAATCGCTTATCCCACTCAACGCGGCTTCTTCTCTTAACATTCTGCTGTTGAGTGTGGACAAGCTGCTGTTAAATTTTTTCATGTCGGTCAGTTCTTGATTCAATTGCAATATGCGTGTCGCTGCAATGGGATCATCTGCCGGAGTCAGCACCCGCTTATTCGTCGCAATCTGTTCTTGTGTTTTGCTCACTGCTTTCTGCACATCAAGCATGGGATTGAGGCCGCGGCTGAACAACTGATTTGTAGACATTCGTACTGACATAATTTTTCCTTTCAGCCTCGTCCTTACATGTTCAACAGCGTGTCAAACAGATCTCTCGCCAGAGTGATCAGTCGTGCCGACGCGTTGTAGTGTTGTTCAAGTTGAATAAGTCTGGCGGCTTCCTCTTCGAGGTTGACTCCCGACACCGACTGCAAGGCGTCCATGGATTGTCTTAACATGGACTCTCCAGCGCTCTGATTGATGCGTGCCTGGCTGGTAAGAATACCCAGACTTTCTGCCAGCTGCCCGTAAGCAGCGTGGTAGGTTAGATTGCCATTGGATAAAGTAGGTCTGCTGTTAAGACCTAATATTGCAGAGCCGTTTCTACTGTCAGCAGTGCCATTTGTGTTGTATGAAATGACAAAGCTATCTCCCGCTTTGGGTGCTCCATCAACACCGGTGCCACTGGTCATCGAGACCTGAATTCCGCGGTAGCTTGGCTGGCCAACAGGCGCTGGGCCAAATACACCGTCGTTTCTGTTGGAAAACAGCTGAGAATTGGCGGTCATCTGGATGTCAATTTTGCCGCCGATTGTAAAACTGACCGCTGGATCAGCAGGTGCTGGCGCAGCAATCAATTGCGAGGGTTCACCAGCTCGCAATGACCCAGAGCCATCCATCTGAAACGACAAATCAACACCGAGCGTGGAGAAAACAGTCAGCTTGGTTCCATCACTGCGAGCACTGATTCCTTGTGCCTGAAAGTCCTGCATTCTGTTAATGCGGTCACGGATGAAGTCAGCTGTTAAAGGGTTTGGAATACTCTCTGGTGCGGCTGCACCAGGTGCAACCCACGCAGGATTGGTGAGTTCGATTCCATTAAGTGTCAGCGTTAGTGGATCAGCGCCACCGCTTTGGAAATCCGTGAGCACAGCTGATGAATACGCGGTCGCCTGCATGCCGTTAAGACCTGAAATCCTGCGTGCAGCGCTGGCAGCCGATTCATCTGGCATCAATGTCAGATGCTGTTCTTTGATGAAACCCGTAGTGTTGTCTACGGTCTGGAAGCGCAGAACTTCGCCGGGGTAACCATTTGCGGCCGAGCCAATCTGAACTTGAGCAGCGGCAATCCCACTGCTGGTAACACTTGTACCGCCTGCTTCACCCGGAAAAATATTATTCCTTGCGCCCGGTGTAAAACTCAGGTTAGTCAGCGGTGGATTCAATGGCACAGGTCGCGATGGATCAGAATAATCGAGAACATCATAGGTTGTAGCAGAGGTAAACCGGATCATCATTGGCGGGCTAAGTTTGCCGGCCTTTGAAAAAAGTTCAGTCTCTATGCTGTTCACTTCCGTTGACAGCAGCCGCACGCCACCCTGATTTGAAACTGAGGAGTCAACCCGGACCGCTGACGCGAAGGCAAATTCTTCAGCACGCGATATTTGAACCTGCAACTGGTTTGCGCCAAGTTTCGTCGGCTGTATGAGGAATCTGTCGCCACTCTGAAAACTT
>JAUSPW010000314.1 GCA_030652635.1 Pseudohongiella sp.
ACTCTCTGCTCTGACAACAGAGTCCTCTTGTTGCTGAGCTGACACCGAAAGGCTCCACAACGGAATGAGGAGCACTGCAGCAATCAGCAGAAGTCTCTGCAGTGCTCCCCAAGGCGATATGCAAATACATGATCTTGAGCCTGACGGTTTCATAACTCTCCATAATATTGGGCAACCGAGTTCAGAGTACCGGATCGTGGCTGACACGCAGTCGTATCTGCTCACCGGGATCTTGCTCAGTGCGAACGGTAAACTCCTCCCCGTTGTACAGATAACGAACCTGGTATCCCATCAATCGCTCCTCGTCACGGTAGGCTGTGACAGATTCGCAGTGTTGTACGGTCTGGTAACGTGCTGTCTGGGGGCGTGAATCAGCTCGAACTATATCACGACCAACCGAGTGCCCCAACATTGCCCCCACCACTGTGCCGACACGCTGACTGGATTTATTGTTTCCAACCGCATTGCCAAGCGCGCCCCCGATGATGGTGCTGATCAATACAGGTGTCTGACTGCTGCGGTGACGAGATTCCCGCACGCGAACCTCCTCTTCCCAGCACTCCTCTTGCGGTGCGGCTACGGTCACTGACTGATAAATAGCGCGCGACTCCAGCACTTGTGCATACACATACTGTGACTGCGCAAAAACGGGGCTGGCGAATAAAATGCCTCCGACCCCCAGTATGCCAATAATAATTGCTGTGCGTTTGGCCGTTGTTTTAACAAGTGTAAAATCTTTTGAATCCTTCATAGGTCACCTCTGCTTTCGGCTCTGTTTGCAACGATAAAACGTGAAAAGTGTGCTTTGACACCGATACAGACTAAGGCTGGCAAGCTGAATCGCCACTGAACAAAAACCAACTTTGTTAAAGTGCGCTGGTGACTCGACGCTGCGGCGAGTCAACTTGTCGTCGAGCTGATTGATTTAGTATCAGATAGCGGTAAAATCAGGCTGCCTTGGCAAAACAACAATTAAAATCATCTTCGCAATCAAGCACAAAGCTTCATGAGATACTCAATGTTCCGCAAAATAGCCAGCTCGACCCTGTTATCGACCGTTGTTTCTTTACCTGTTACTTACATCCTCATCCAGCAATTGCAAACCAGCTCGTTGACCTCGCTGATACTCTCCATTACTGGTCTGGTGTTTGTTTTTAGCGGATTCAGTGCTTGGCTGTCCCTAAGGACAGTTAACCCTCGTCCCGCCAAAAATCCCGCAAAGCCTGGAGCCTCGTCACGACGCGAAGCTGCAGCAAAAACGGCAAATTCTCAAGGGTCAGCGTCGGGCGCAAAACGCGAAGCCGGGCAGGTAAAGTGGTTCAATGCCAGTAAAGGTTTCGGATTCATAACCCGCGACAGCGGCGAGGACATCTTTGTCCACTTCAGATCCATTAGAGGCGACGGACACCGAGTGCTCAAAGATGGTCAGCGTGTTGAATTTTCTGTCAGTGTTGGTGACAAGGGTCTTCAGGCTGATGATGTGACGGCCGTTTCCCGATAGGGGAACCGCCCCCGTCAGTAGTGCGGCGGCCGCTCATCTGTTGCAGATGCCGTGGGCGAACGTTCCGCGGCAGACTGTATCAGCTCGGTCAGTTTCTCGCGGTGCAGTTCCAGCTCCCTCTCTAACACATCAATCTGACGCTGTTGCCGGGTCACAATGTCATTCAAGGTTTGAATGCTGTCTTCCTGAAAGGCAAAACGGGTTTGCAGATCTACCACCAGATCCTGTAGCTGATTACTTGTCATTGAATGCTGCTCCTGCAAAATTCCTGCTGTAAATTTGTCTATGGTCATGATGTACATCATACCTTGCCGATCAGGAATGTTTCTAATCGGCCAATACACATGTAATATTCTGCTTATGCAATAAACAGTAGTTCACTGCTGTCTTATGCATGTATTCAAATATTTTCAGGAATCGCCAAACTTTATGTCCATTCAAGACTCTCATCCCAGCGCTGCAGAAAAGCCCCCGATCAATTGGACCAACATGATTCTGTTTACAGCAACGCCGCTGGCCGCTGTTACCCTGGTGCCACTTTATGGATTTCTTGTAGGGTACAGCACCATACATTGGGTCATGTTTGTCTGCATGATGGGTTTTTGTGGTCTTTCCATCACGGCTGGTTACCATCGCCTGTGGTCACACAAAACCTACAAGGCTCACCCGATACTGCGACTGATTTTTGCTCTGGGGGGCGCATGCGCACTGCAGAATGACGTGTTTAACTGGGCTTCTGATCATCGCCGACATCACCAATATGTTGATAACAATGATCGCGACCCCTATTCGGCAGGTAAGGGCTTCTGGTTCTCCCATATGGGCTGGATTTTGCGAAATTATCCCAGCGGCCAGCGCGACTTCTCAAATATCAAAGACTTGCAACAAGACCCAATTCTACAGTGGCAACACAAACACTATCTCGCACTCGTGCTCATCATGAATATTGCAGTACCAGCGTTTCTGGGTTACCTGGGCGGCAGTATTATTGCGGGTCTGATGTTAAGTGGTGTTCTCAGACTCGTGCTCAGTCAGCACGTAACCTGGCTGATCAATTCCATTGCGCACATGTGGGGGCGTCAACCATACAGCGACAAAAGCTCCGCACGTGATAATCCCTATCTTGCTCTGGTCACCTACGGCGAGGGTTATCACAATTATCACCACACTTTTCAATGGGATTACCGCAACGGCATACGCTGGTGGCACTTTGATCCAACAAAGTGGCTGATCCTGGCTTGCTCCTGGATTGGTTTAACCAGTGATCTGAAACGGGTTCCAGCGCTGGCCATTGAATCTGCCCGTCTCGAAATGCAATATCAACATGCAACACAGCGCTGTAGCAGTCTGGCCAATGCTGATAAATGGCGCGCACGTGTAGAAGCCGAATATCACGAGCTTAAACACACTTTGGATATGTGGGCTAAACATCAGCAAGAATGGTATGACGCAAAAAGTACCCAGCTGCATGATCAGATCAATGAGCGCTGGGAACGGCTGGCATTACGAGACAGTTATCGCCAGGCGCGTTATCAACTCAAACTGCGCCGTCAGCGCTGGCACGAATTGATGCAAGGATTCTCCAATATCAACAGTACTACCGCATGAGCAGGCAGCGAGAAAATATGCCTATGATCAATCACATCAGATCAGTTTTTTTCGGTTTTATGATCAGTCTTGGTCTGCTTGCCCAACCACTGATGGCTGTTGAGGAAGGCGTAGTCGCGCCCGATTTCACCTTGCCAGGTGTGCGTGAAAACGAAGCGGCCGTCACACTCAGCGAGCTGCGCGGTCAGATTGTGTATGTGGATTTCTGGGCATCGTG
>JAUSPW010000316.1 GCA_030652635.1 Pseudohongiella sp.
TCACCAACCAGATGTCCTTGTGAATGGTATGGCCGTGCGACATGCGGCCGTATTGATTACATTGACAAAACCGTTCGATAACAGCCGGTTTGACGAAAGTCACATCATGCTGACTTTACGAACGGCGCATCTGCGCCGTCATGCTGGTCAAGTGAGTTTGCCAGGCGGCAGCGTCAATCCCGACGATCCTGACATCATTTATACGGCTTTGCGTGAGGCTGAAGAAGAAACCAGACTGCGCCCTGATGACGTCACCATACTGGGAACGTTACCAGCACTGATCATGCCTTCCGCGTTTCATGTCACACCTGTTGTGGGATTGATTGACCCCGATGTCGATCTGATCGCCTGCCCTGACGAAGTAGCCGAAATCTTTTTTGTACCGGCCTCAACGCTCTTAAATCCAGCCAATTACCGCATTAACCACATAGAGTTCAGAGGCAGGGAGCGCAAGTTTTGGGAAGTCCAATTTGGGAAACATCGAATCTGGGGAGCCACTGCGGCTATCTTGCATCATCTAGCTGAACAACTGGATCAACTGCGCTGATTGCTGAATCCATCCATTAATGCAGCACGCTCATCAGATGACATACCACCAGACTGATCGGCATAATCAGGGAAACAAACCCGGTTTTTGCCCATTTGTTTGGCTTGCAGTAAATGTTTGTCCGTGCGATGAATTAATTGGTCAGCCGTGATCTGATCACGCGCACGGAACACGTCAACGCCGGTACTGACCGTCACCAGTACCCGATCATCTTCCGAAAACAATTGCAGTGCCTCAACACCTTTTCGCAGGCGCTCGGCCAACAACACTGCCTCTCGCAGCCCAGTGCCCGGCAGCACCATCACAAACTCCTCGCCACCAAAACGACAAGGCACATCGAGCTTGCGCAATGACTTGCGATAGAACGTACCCGCCGTGCGCAACACCAGATTGCCAAATTCATGACCATAGGTATCGTTCAGTTTTTTAAAGTTATCAAAATCAACAATCAACACAGAAAACTCACCACCACTGCGTCGCACACGTTCAATCTCTATGCTTAAGGTATGCAGTAAATGACGGTAATTGAACAAGCCTGTCAGCTCATCCGTAATGACCTGAGTATTCAACTCCGCTACACGATTGCGCAGCAATGCCAACTCATCAAGATGAGCGCAGCTATCTAGATTGGCCGGGCAGATATCGCGCACTTAGGGGGCTACATCCAAGGGCGGCATTTCTATAAAGAGTTCATTAAAAAAGTTTGATAACGCACGCTCTGCTCGCCGAGTGGCGCTCAAACTATAGACGGTGCCAAATTCAGGGTTATTGGCAGCTGGGTTGGTAAATGCATGTTTGGTTCCGCCATCGACATGAACCTGCCAGTCAACATTTGCCGAGCTCATTTCAGACTGAAACGCCAGCACTTGCTCGGGAGTGACCATAGGATCATCGTGACCGTGTAAACATAACACTTTGGCCTTGATTGGCTGGTTGGAAACACCACCTTGGCCCAACAAACCATGCACACTTGCAACGCCTTTCAGTGCTGCGCCAGAACGCGCCAGCTCAAGCACAGCCATCCCACCGAAACAATAACCCATCGCGGCGATATTGCCGTCGTCGACCTGCGACTGATCCTGGGCTGCTGACAACGCTGCCAACATACGACGCCGCAATAATGTTCTGTCCTCCACAAACGGCATCATCAAGGCTGAGTTCCCCTGTGCGTCTCCATCCTTTCCAAATACGCCTTTGCCATAAATATCGACTGCAAAACCGACATACCCCATTTCAGCCATACGCTCCGCACCGGCACAGGCGTAATCCCTGCGCCCCGTCCAGTCATGCGCAACCAAGACACACGGCCGCTTCCCGCTGACAGACTCGTCATACGCTATGTAGGCTTCAAGTACCGTTTCACCATCCCGGTATTCGATGTATTCCGTTTTTAGCATATCAAGAATCCTCGTATTGCACATTGAAGTAGAGGTCAGTCTATAACACTCAAAGCAGCGCCATTATCTTTTCCGCCGCGCTTACGTCAATCCCAGCAGCAGGTTCTACCGCAAGATGCGTCACCACGCCATTTTCAACAATCATGGCAAAGCGTCGGCTGCGCTTACCCATACCAAACCCGCTCGCGTCCAGCTCTAGCCCCAGTGCTTGCGTAAGTTCGCCATTGCCATCGGCCAGCATCAATAGCTCTTCAGCGTTTTGTGATTTACCCCACGCACCCATCACAAAGGCATCATTAACGGACATGCAAGCTATGGTATCCACACCTTTAGCTTTGATTTTGTCTGCGTTCACGACATAACCCGGCAGATGTGTCACTGAGCAGCCAGGTGTAAACGCACCAGGCACAGCAAACAGCACGACCTTTTTACCGTCGAACACCTCTGAAGAGGTAATATTCTCGGGACCTTCTTTGCCCATGGTTTTTAGGGTTACCGCAGGAATTGTGTCACCAATCTTGATGCTCATTGTCGACCTCTTACTTTTAATGTGAATGTGAATGTGAAAACTCGTCGTTTTCGAATTCGTTTGAGTTTAGCAAATTAACTGTTTGTTTATCACTTGTCAGCATGCATTACCTTGTTGATCCAATCTATATGCCTGCTGACCCTTTCGTAAACCACCCTGGCACCATACAGACCGGTCGGCATCCCGGGTGATTGCTCCAATTCCCCAACAGCAACACCTGCCAGCCATAACATGCCATTAACACTGACAATTGCTGGCCCACCACTGTCACCCAGCCCGGGCACGCCTTCAAAATCGACGGCAACGCTGTCAGGTCCGTCTGGCGAATCAAATACAAACTGCAGTTGTTCTTGCGCGACATCTACTTTGTTCTTTGCAAAGCGCAAACGACCATCGTTTTCAGACAATCCTGTGCGACCGGTTCCACTGTGCCCCCACCCAAGAAACGTGGCTGTCTGGCCCAATTCGTCACTGCCATCGTACAGAGGTATTGGAGAGACATTGTTGACAGCCACATTCAGTCTGATCAATGCAAGATCGACCTGGGTGTAATCAAAGCGTGATCCTGGATGATCCGGCCAGGACGGATGAAGCACCAATTGATCTACCTGTATCTCGGTACCGGCGATACTCACCACAAAACTCTGTGCCTTGCCCAGCGAGGCAGCTAGTGGGGTTTCTTCGGCACAGTGCGCTGCTGTGAGCGCCCATCGCTCATGGATCAGCGTTGCGACACAAACCTTATACCCGTTTGCCTGCGTATACAGTGGAAAAACAGCAGGATAGTCTGATGCTCTGGCTACAAATCCCAAGTATCCAGTATCATGCCTGATCACAATCGCATGAGCAGGCATCGCCAACAGCGCGACAGCAATAAGGAATATCAGTGGGTTGCCTGAAAATCTCAATGTATTTCCCGCAATGTTGTATCAGGAGAGTTTTATGAACCAAGAAAAGCACGAGTCCGACAACAAGCCTGAGCGCGAATACGAAAAGTCCGGGCTGTATACCAAAGACGGAAAGTCCTTTCGAATTCTTGCGCTGCTGGGCTACCTTGCTGTTGTTGTTGTACTGCTGGCTGTCGCGGCAGCCGTACTTGATCTGACCTTGCTTGAACGCTGATCAATGTGAACAGCACAACAGCAACAGAATAATTCTCAGCGTTTTGAACCTGCCCGCTTGCCTGGTCGAAGCACAGGCAGTTCACGCTTACCGCTGACGCTGCGTACTATTTTGAAAAGACGGTAGGCTACAAAAATGACCGCGACTACAATGAACCCCAGGATGCTGAACACAAGCCATTGTTCATGTGTCCAACTGCCAGGATTTAACCAGATATCCAACATTGTTGATTGCTCCATTGAAGATTGACCTTATTATGAACAATCAACTGGACGATAACCACTTGATTAATTTCGGGCACTCAAGATTTTACATAGATTGCCGCTAAAATTACCGTGAAACACCTGACTGGCAGCGATACAGGATCTGAGCTATGAACACGCAAGGCAATCTGGCAATTGATGGTTCAAAGTCTGACGAACACATGGACATGATTAAACATGTCAGTTTTGAGCTGTCAAATGAGGTGTACGCGCTTAACGCCGGCAAGGTAAATGAAGTGCTGCGCTATACGGAAATCACGCCGGTGCCAGGATCTGCCCATTTTATCCTTGGTATTATCAACCTTCGAGGCAATGTGGTTACTGTTATCGATGCGCGTACAGTATTTGGCTTGCCTCCCCTAGAGCAGACTCAAAACTCTCGAATAATCGTGGTGGAAATTGAGGATTTTGTACTCGGCATCCTAGTTGATCGTGTAGCTGAAGTCATCGATCTGAATAAAAACCTTGTGGAAATTGCGCCGGCAACCAGCCAGGATCCTTCATCCCGCTTTATCACGGGAGTCTATAACACTGACGACTACCTGATGATTCTGGTCGATTTCAGCAAAGTCATCGAGTTACTGCCTCATTGATAGTGTGGGTATTGGTCTTAACTCAGCTATTGTTGTGCTGCATGACAGAGACCACCAGATTTTCAATCTCACGCAGTCGCTCACTGGTATCGTTAATCTCCAGCAACTGCTGTCGCTGATGCACTGGAATGGGTAACAACTCGGCAAGGCGCCACCCCAACTGACGTTGATCAGCAAAATCCATGGTTACGCCCAGCTCTTCAATCAGTGGGTGTGCCATCAAGTCCCTAAGCAAATCGACCAACCCATCATGCTCCTCGGACAAGGGCAAAGCCGCCTGACCCAGAAAATCCTCCCCCTCCCAACGCACTGAGCCCATCAATAACTTGGTATCAGCTACCCAGCTCTCCATCACGGTAAACTTTCGTATCCCCTCAACTGTGATGCCCAACAAACCATTTGGCAATTTATCCCAGTCAATGATTTTGCAGTACATACCAACACGGCTCACCTGCTGCTGACTGCCGGGCTGCACCAGCTCTTCTCCTTTGAGCAACAGACAAACACCAAACCCGGTGTCTTTTTTCATACAGTGACTGACCAGATCAATATAACGTTGCTCAAAAATCTGTAACGACAGCCTGCCGCCCGGGAACACCACAGAGCGCAAGGGAAACAACGGGATCAAATCGGCTTCTTCCACGTTACTGATACCTTTTTTTAAGCGCATCCAAAAGTCGTTGATGTATGCCGCCAAAACCACCATTGCTCATTAACACAACATGATCACCGGCGCGGCAGTTGTTGAGCAGCCAATCTATTATCTGCTCCGTTTGTTGAAAACCAACTGCCGGGATTGGACTGTTATGTATAACCGCATCAACATCCAATCCATTCCCTCCGCCCGCCATCCACACAACCAGATCCGCATCTGCACAGGAGTCTGCCAGAGTAGCCTGATGCACACCCATTTTCATGGTCGCTGAGCGTGGTTCGATTACGGCAATCAAGCGGGCTGCGGGCTCATCAACAAGTCGCTGCCGCATCCCTTGTAGCGTGGTGGCAATGGCAGTCGGATGGTGGGCAAAATCATCGTAAACTCGGATACCACCCACTTCTCCCAGCCATTCCATGCGACGTTTGACGCTCGCAAACCTTGATAAGGCGTCGCACGCGGTAGTAATCGTAACACCAACATGATGGGCAGCAGCAACCGCTGCCAACGCATTACTTGCGTTATGTCGGCCTGTGAGCGACCACTCAATGACGGCCTTTGTGTAGTTCTCGCCAGGCCCTTGCTTGATGATCTGGCAGTTCCTGCCATCAGCGCTCAACATCTGCACCAGCCAACGCGTAGTCGTCTGGTCTGCATCTGCAAGCGCGTCGTGGTCGGTCAGTTCGAATTGCTGCACGGGTGTCCAGCAACCTTGCTCCAAGACTTGACTCAGCGCACGATCATTGTGGGGCACCAACAATAGTCCCGATGACGGTACCGTGCGTACGAGATGATGGAATTGTTTTTGTATCGCAGCCAGATCCGGAAAAATATCCGCATGATCATATTCAAGGTTATTCATAATCAAGGTGCGCGGACGGTAGTGGACAAATTTAGAGCGCTTATCGAAAAATGCGCTGTCATATTCATCCGCTTCCACAACAAAAAAATCACTCTCACCAAGACGGGCGGATGCCGGAAAATTCTTTAATACACCGCCGATCAGATACCCGGGCTTGAGTCCCGCATATTCAAGTATCCACGCCAGCATGGCACTTGTGGTCGTTTTGCCATGAGTCCCGGATACCGCGAGCACCCAACGCCCCTGCAACACGAAGCGAGCCAGCCATTCTGGCCCTGAGCAATAGGGCAGGCCCTGATCCAGCACATACTCGACTGCAAGATTTCCTCGGGACATGGCATTGCCTATCACCACCAGATCGGGATGTGGTTGCAAATGTCGAGGATCAAACCCTTCATTGAGCACAATACCTTGCTCTTCAAGCTGTGTACTCATCGGGGGATAGACATTGGCATCAGACCCACTGACTGAAAAACCCAGCTCTTTGGCCAACACGGCCAGGCTGCCCATAAACGTACCGCAGATTCCCAAAATGTGGATGTGCATAAAAATTCCTGTAAGCTTGTCCCGCTACTTTAACAAATCCTCCAAGACAATTCTGGACTTCATTTCTTGATGAAACTCGACGCCTTCGCCATCACAGTCTACCGACAACCGGAAGTCGCAGATGCCTGTCTCACCTTGCAGGAAACCATGGGATTGGATGTACCCATCCTGCTGTACTGCGCATGGTTTGGGTGTTTCTATGGAGAGATGAAAGAAGCTGTGTTGTTTCAGGCTATCGAAGTTTCAACCAGCTATGCGAACAGTGTCGTTAAACCACTACGGCACACCAGGCGTTGGATGAAAGATGCTACACAGTCTCGCAGCGACCTGCTCACTGCAGATAACCTGTCGTCATGGCAAATCTTGCGCGAGCAAATCAAGGCAATCGAAATATCGTCAGAATTGTTATGGCTGAAAGCACTTGAAACCATGACAGAACAGCACTTATTCACACAACACTCTGATTTTAAAATAGAAAATATCTTAGCCAATATGCGGCGATACTGTCAGACCTTTAGGAACAGTGGAGAATTGGATGGTCAGAATGTGACACTTTGTTTGTCCAGGATCGCGGACGCCTGCGCGCCAGCCCACAAAACGTAAACGCGTGCCCTACTCTGAACGTACTGCATGCGCAGCGCCCTGCCATCGCTTGACCAGACCCGACTCGATATCAAACAAATCAAGCACGCGGCCAACATTATGGTTGATCATGTCATCAATTGTTTTAGGTCGTGCATACAGCGCTGGCATGGGCGGGGCAATAATGGCACCAATCTGGCAGGCTTTTAACAAGAGTTCACAATGACCTGCATGAAGCGGCGTCTCCCGAGGCATCAATACCAAACGCCGGCGCTCTTTAAGCATGACATCCGCCGCGCGAGTCAGCAGATTATCGGCATAGGAGTTCACGATCGCCGACAGCGTTTTCATGGAGCATGGCGCTACAATCATACCGTCTGTTCGAAATGAGCCGCTGGCAATGCTTGCAGCCAGATCCTTGACCGAGTGCACTTGATCAGCCAATGCGATCACCGCATCAGCCTGCCAGTCCGTCTCAAGGGCTATATTCAGCCTTGCGGACGCGGTCATGACCAGATGCGTTTCAACCTGCGGTGCCGCCTTCAAGACTTCAAGCAGTCGAATTCCATATATGAGTCCGCTGGCGCCAGACATTCCTATAATAATTTTTTTCATACTGATGACATGATTCCTCTAACTACCTTGACTGACAATTGTCAGAAGTCACTCGGCTGATTGCCAAGCCGTCTGGCAATTTGTAACATTATGCCCCTGTCAGCTCTCCATTGCATCCCGTCAGGCATTTCGCCGACGGGTTTGATCACACAGGTTACCTCATGGCCAAACCAAATCTGTTTTACGCACAATCCGGTGGCGTAACAGCCGTTATTAATGCCAGCGCTTGCGGCGTCATTCAGACTGCACGAACTCATGGCGATCAAATCGGAAAAGTTTATGCGGGTTTAAACGGTATTATTGGCGCACTCAGAGAAGAACTTATCGATACCAGCAAGGAGACTGCCAGCACGATCGCAGCCCTGCGTCATACCCCCGCCGGTGCATTTGGCTCATGCCGATACAAATTGAAGAGTCTGGAGGACAACCGTGCTGAATATCAGCGCCTGATGGATGTCTTCAAAACCCACAATATTCGTTACTTCCTGTACAACGGCGGCGGCGACTCGCAGGACACCGCCAACAAGGTATCCATGTTAAGCCTCAAAGAAGGCTTTCCAATCACCTGTATCGGCATTCCCAAAACCGTCGACAACGATCTACCGGTGACTGACAACTGCCCGGGATTTGGTTCAGTAGCCAAATATGTGGCGGTTTCTATTCGAGAAGCGGGGCTTGATGTCGCATCGATGTGCGAAAGCTCTACCAAAGTTTTTGTGATGGAAGTAATGGGCCGTCATGCGGGCTGGATTGCGGGAGCCGCCGGACTGGCCGCGGAACATGAAGGCGATGCGCCGCACATCATTGTATTTCCGGAAATTGCGTTTGATCAGAGTGCATTTCTGAAAAAAGTACAGGACAGCGTCAAACGGTTTGGATATTGCGCTGTGGTGGTATCCGAGGGCGCTCACTATGAAAATGGTCAATTCCTTGCGGATGCCGGTGGCAAAGACGCGTTTGGTCATACTCAATTGGGCGGCGTTGCGCCGTTTCTTGCCAACATGATCAAACAACAGCTGGGTTATAAATACCACTGGGCGGTTGCCGACTATCTTCAGCGTGCTGCACGGCATATCGCATCGGCTACTGACGTCGAACAAGCGTATGCGATGGGTAAAGCAGCTGTTGAGTTCGCCTTGGCGGGAAAAAATGCCGTGATGCCAACCATTGTCAGAAAACCAGGCAAGACCTACCGCTGGACAGTGGGCGAGGTTGCATTATCAGATGTTGCCAATATTGAAAAACCAATGCCTAGAGACTTCATCACAGAGGATGGCTTTGGAATCACACCGAAGGCTAGAGCATACTTTGAGCCATTGATTTCCGGTGAAGATTACCCACCGTACAAAAATGGCCTGCCGCAATATGCCCGACTCAAGCGCGTTCTGGTTAGTAAAAAACTACCCGTCTGGCGCGAATAAGCTAGCGAAACCGTTACGGCGCCAGCCGCTCAATCTGCCAGGCCTGACCGGGCTGCAAAGAATACACAAACCGATCATGCAGGCGATTGGCGCCGCCCTGCCAGAATTCTATCTGGCTGGGGCGAACCCGATAGCCGCCCCAGAATTCCGGCAATGGAATCTCTAAGTCTGCATACTTTTTTTGCAGATTTTCCAACTGTTGCGTCAGCGCTTCGCGCGAATTTAAAACCCTGCTTTGCGGTGAAGCCCATGCTGCCAATTGGCTGTCTCGTGGGCGACTTTGAAAGTAGGCTCTGGACTCCTCCAGGGTTACTTTTTCTGCCACACCACAGACCATAACCTGTCGCTCAATTGCAAACCAAGGGAAGTGTAAACTGACTTTGGAGTTGACGGAGATCTCTCGAGACTTGCGGCTTTCATAGTTCGTAAAAAACACAAACCCTCTTTCATCCAGGCCCTTCAGCAATACAACCCGCTGGCTCACCTGACCGTCACGCGCTCCGGTTGCCAGCACCATAGCGGTGGGATCAACAAGGTCAGTTGATAGGGCCTGTTGCATCCATAATTTGAATTGTTCTATCGGATCATCAATCAGCTCGTCTCGAGTCAATGTGCCTTTACGAAAATCGCGCCTAATATCCTGCAAGTCCATCATTTACTTCCCTTACCTGAGAAAACGCCCATATTCCCAAAATTGCTCACGTCGCGTGCCGCTGGCATAAAAGAAAGTGCCTGCGCCGTGTTTCTCGTTGGCATAAAATGTACCAACGTACCTCTGACCATCCGGCCAACGGTAAGTTCCACTGCCTTGATACAAGTCGTCTACAAATTCACCTGAATAATTCTCGACATTTTCACGCAACCAACTTTCGGTATGTCGATTCGGCGCCCAGTCAGTCAATCCAAAAAAATACGCGCCTTGACCATGTCGCAAGTCATTGCGCCACTGTCCAATGTACAAATTTGACACTCCGTTCCAGTAAGTACCTCGACCGCTTCTGACACCCAGATTCCACTCACCATCGTAATACGAGCGCCCCGTGCTGCTGATCATTTGCTCAAACCGGCCAGCGCCATGAAACATACCGTCTTTAAAATTCCCCTCATAACGATCTGTACCAACACTGGTGCGCAACTCCAATATCCCGAAACCTTCAAGGCAATCACCAAACACACACGTGCGCGACACCTCCTCCGGGTTGATCATGGTTGATTGCGCCAATACCGGGCCCGTCATCAGAGTTACCAGTGTTGCCAAAAAAACGGACAAAAAAAGCTTCGTGATCTTCATTCAATTTCTCCTGACGCAGATTCATCACGCAGACAGATTCCGCAGCACTGCCAATGGACTGGTGCTGACAACGCGCCGCGTGGCATTAACACCCAAGGATGCAATGATCAGTGTGCCCGCTAACGGACCAACAATCCACACCCAGTAATGCGGGAAAAACTCCTGTTGAAAAACCTCAACCTGAAGGTAGTAGACACTGATTTCAGCACCCAATGTTGCGATCAGCCCTGCCAGTAACCCGATAAATGCGAACTCAATCAGCAAGGATGTCATGATCAGTTTTCTACCGGCGCCCAGCGTGCGCAATATTGCGTTCTCACGAAACCGTTCATCCAGCGTCGCATTCACACAGGAAAGCAACACCAAGGCCCCCGCGATCAAAACCAATACAGCAATCAACTCTACTGCAGAACTGACTTGCGCAATAATTGTCTGGATTTGCTCAATCAAGGCGTCTACCTCCAGTACAACTATTGTAGGGTACGTTCTCAATAAATCATTCAATAACACCTTTTGCTCGCCTTGCAATAAAAGCGTCGAAAGGTATGTCGAACCAATGGAATCCAGCGTTCCGGGGGAGAAAATAAAAAAGAAGTTTGGCTGCATATTGTCCCAGCGCACAGTGCGAAAACTGGTCACGGTGACAGTCACCTCTTGTTGACCCAGTCTAAACACCAGTTCGTCACCAAGTTCCAGCCTGAGCCTGTTTGCATAATCAAGCTCAACCGATACTTCACCGGGCCGCGCATCGGATCCCCACCAACTCCCTGCCACCAATTCATTATCCGGCGGCAATTGAGCGGTATAGGTTACCTGACGATTCTCGACGCGACCCGATCGGTTGCCATCATTTTCTGCGGCGTCTGCATCTGAGGCATCATCTTGTGATGACTCGGCGCTGCGCTCAGTTACGCTGCTGCTTGCATTGTTACCCTCTTCATCATTGTCCCACGGCAAAGGTGCCGTCTCGCCGTTCACGCGCAGCAATCCAGCACTCATCATCGGGTAAAACGGATTTGACTGAATATCATTATCTCGCAGGTAGTCTTCCATACCAGCAACCTGATCACTACGAATATTCATCATGAAGTGATTCGGAGTGTTCTCTGGTAATTGCGCCTGCCAATCAGCAATCAGATCCGTTCGCAACAACCCCAGAGTCAACAGACTCATGATGGTTAATGAGAACACCAGAACTTGAAGCACACTCTGCCGGCGCCTTCTGCGCACTGCCGACATCGCCAGCATCCATGCGCTACCAGCCCGCATGCCTGCCGCAGTGCCACTGCGCAATAAGAGGTAAGACAAGGCACTAAGCGCCACTGCAACACTGCTTACGGCCGCAACCAGAATTGCAGTGATCAACAGATCCTGGCTATACCAGATCACCAGTACCAGGCCGCCTGCAATACCAAAAACATAAGGCAAAGCCGTGCTAAGCGGTGCATCAGCCAGATCCTTTCGCAATACACGCAGGGGCGAGGTGTGCTTTAAAGCCAGCAAAGGCGGCAATGCAAAAGCAAACAGACAAATGAGTGCAGTCAATGCACCCACTACAAACGGCAACCCGGACGCCGGTGGCAAACTGATAGGAATAACTGACTGCAGTAAATTCAGAATCAGCATGTGCAGTCCCCAACCTGCAATAGATCCGACGATTACCGCCAACAGTAAAACTGCCAACAAGATACAGAAGTAAATAATCGAAATTTGATTCGAGGTACATCCCAGCGTTTTTAATATGGCAGCATAGTCAAAATGGCGTTCGCTGTATCGGCGCGCGGTCAGTGCAATCGCTACACCAGCTAGCAACACCGCAAACAGACTGCCCAGCAGCAGAAAGCTCTCCCCACGATTCAACGCTTCGCTGACTTCCGCGCTCTCATCACGCACATCACGAAGTCGGTACTGCCCGTCAAATTGGTTTCTTACCCAAGTGGTGTAGTCTTCCAGCGCTGATTGCTCTCCTGCAAACAGATAGCGGTACGTCACGCGACTACCAGGCTGAATGACATTGGTTGCCGGTACGTCGTCCATATGCATCAGCAAACGTGGCCCAGCGTTTTCCATCATGCCGCCCTGTTGGCGGTCAGGCTCCTGAACCAGCACTCGGCTCACGGTGAACTCAGAATCACCCAGAAAAACAGTATCACCAATATTGATATCAAGACTTGGCAGGACTCGTGACTCTACCCACACCTCTCCTCTTGCTGGCCCACCCTGATCAGCAACATACGCCACACCAAACGCCTCATCAGCAACTTGCAGATCGCCTCTCAACGGGTAGGCATCACTGACGGCCTTGGCAGCGATCAAGAGATTGCCTTGATCCGAAAACACCATGGATGCAAATGCGATGTATTCTGCGGTAGACAAACCGCGCTGCTCTGCCTCTGACAGCAACTCTCGCGGGGGTTGTTCACGCGCACCGAGCACTCGGTCAGCAGCCAACATGTTGGCCGATTCTTGTAGCAGTGCGCGCTCCAGTCGATCCGTAAACAATGCAATACCACTGACAGAGGTAACTGCCATGATCATAGCGAGCAATAACAGCCTGAGTTCGCCGCCACGCCAATCGCGCCATAATAAGCGCAAAGCGACGCCGATCAGGGTACGTACGCTGACAGTATTAAATGCTGAAGCTGATTGCTCAGACATGAACCGCGTCTCCCGCAACAACATCTTCTGTGATTTCACCAGCGACAAGTCTGACCAGACGACCACATCGTTGCGCAAGCCGGTCATCATGTGTAACCAATACCAATGTGGTGCCATACTCCTTGTTCAGTGAGAACAACAGATCAATCACCTTCGCGCCAGTTGTGGTATCCAGATTGCCCGTTGGTTCATCCGCAAACAAGATTTTGGCCTGGGAAGCAAACGCGCGCGCGATTGCCACCCTTTGCTGCTCGCCTCCTGAAAGCTGGTTGGGGTAATGTGTCACTCGCGCCTCAAGACCCACACGCTGCAACAGCTGCGCGGCTTTCTGCCGGGCATTGCGGTCATTTTTCAATTCAATAGGCAACATGACGTTTTCAAGTGCAGTAAGGCTTGGCAGCAACTGGAAAGACTGGAAGACAAACCCCACCGATTGCCCTCGTAATCGCGCTCGCTGCTCCTCATCCATGGTGCTGAGATTCTGTCCATCCAACAACATATCGCCACTGCTGGCACTGTCCAGCCCCGCCATCAAACCCAGCAGCGTTGACTTCCCCGAACCTGACGCCCCAACGATAGCAACGGTCTCAGCTGCGCTTATGCTCAGATTGATATCGCTAAGAATTACAAGCTCCCCTTCACTGGTAGTAACGCGTTTGCACAAATGCCGTGCCTCAACCATGCTTGTCATGCCGTGCTTGCTCCTGCTTGATATCGTGGGCCGGAATTCCGGAAATAAAAGATGTTACGGTTAACAGCTGTATCACACCTTGTACGTACTGGCCCAGTGGCACAGTTCACACAAAACCGGGATTGCAGTCACTTCGTATACACATTACCCTTAATTTACATTTTGTTTTCAACTTTGACAGCTGCGCCTGCTGTCTTGGTATCGCCTTAAAAGTGCATTGTATCGACTTATGATTAACAAATCTTTTCAAGAACTTGTCCGATTTCAATTGTTGCCGGCACTCACACTGGTGCTGATACTGTTTATTGTCCCCTCTACCTCAGCCCGGGAACCAGCCAATTCGGTAATTCTGGTCTGGGGCGACAGCCTGAGCGCCAGCTACCGCATGGAAGAGCAGCAAGGTTGGGTGGCGTTACTGCAAGAAAAACTCAACACTGAAGGCAAACACCATTGGCGGGTAGTCAACGGCAGTGTCAGCGGCGAAACAACTGCTGGAGGGCTGGCGCGCCTGCCGTCCATGTTAAGCAGTACAGCCCCGGATATTGTTATTCTCGAACTGGGGGGAAACGATGGTTTGCGTGGTTTGCCTGTACCCACCATCCGGCAGAATCTTGCAGAGATGATTGAACTCAGTCAACGCAGTGGCGCTCAGGTACTGTTGGCAGGCATACAGATTCCTCCCAACTATGGGCCACGCTATACCGGTCCGTTTTATGGTCAGTATACTGAATTAGCTGAACAATATGGGCTTGAGCTGATTCCATTTCTGTTGGTTGGAATCGCTGAAAACGCCGCACTTATGCAAGACGATGGTATTCACCCAACGTCAGAGGCCCAGCCCATGATTGTGGAAAACGTCTGGCCTGCCTTGATGACGTTAATGGAGGCAGATCGATAAATTGGCAGTTTCTAAAACCTGGGTTCAGGTCGACTGTCAGAAATCAGCAGCAACATCAGCGCGGCGGCAAGATTACAAGCAGCCATCATCAAAAACGCATTGTCATAGTTGCCAAAGTGGTCGTAGTGCGCGGCCGCCAACACAGGGCCTAAGGCCGTCATGGCAAAAGTGAACGGTAACGCCGTAGCGCGCACAGACCCAAGATATCGACGCCCAAAGTAGCTGGCCCAGATGACTTCCTGCAAAGGGATCAATCCCCCCCAGCCGAGGCCCATCATAAGAAATGCTGAATATACCAGCACATTATTCTGCACCTGTACTGCTAGCACGATGATGATCAGAGAAAAACCGGTAATGCCAGCGCCAATCGCAGCAAGGGGCCTGGCGCTATATCGGTCGATCAACATCCCCCAGAAAGGCTTACTGATAAATGCCGGTATGGAGGTCAACGAAATCATCGAGGCAGCCAGCAAACGCGGGTATCCTGCATCAGTCATAAACGGCACTGTCTGCAACAGCATGACCGTGATAGAAATCTGAAACAACCCAAAAGCCAGCACAAGTGCATAGAATCGCCCGGTGCGCATGGCCTGCCGGCGTGTCATGGAACTGGCGTAGTCCAGCCTGGCTCGGTCACCCATTTCAGATGCCATTTGCTCGGCTGAATGACCATCGGGATTCATATTGTAATCTTCAGGGCTTCGGCGAATAACCAGCGCTGCTGGCGCGATCAACAGCGCAGCACCGATACCTAGCACATGCCATGCTACGCGCCAGCCAAGCGTATCGACCAGCCAGGTAGTGATAGGGGGCAATAGTACACCGCTCAAAGACACCCCCATAGCCGCCAGAGCAACCGCACGACCACGGTAATTTACAAACCACTTTCCCAACGTTACGTTAACAACCAGATTGCCAATCATGGCCGCGCCGATGGTGACAATAAAGCCATTTATCACAATCCAATGTGTCAGGGATTGCACACTGCCAAGGGCATATACGGACGTTGAAAGAATCGCCATGCCCACCAGAATAAAGGGCCGTCCACCATATCGGTCCACACCGGCTCCGATAAAAAAACCCGTAAATGCAGCCACCATTTGACCAATCGAACGTGCAGATGTGAATTCTGCGCGTGTCCATCCGAATTCCTCAGTCATCGGGATGGTGAACGGACCGATGACATAGTTCTGCAGTCCGATTGAGGCAAACTGAGTTACAAATGCGGCAAGGATGATCCAGTAACCGTAAAATATTTTCCGATCAGCTGACATGCTCATCACCGGCAAAATCGCCCGTAATCGCCAGATACAACGCCAGCACGTCATCCATACCCATTTCCAGAGACTCTACAATCAAAGCATGGCCGATCGACACTTCAATCACATTGCCGATTCTCAGAAACGTT
>JAUSPW010000322.1 GCA_030652635.1 Pseudohongiella sp.
GGGGACGGAGGGATCAAAAAATGATCCCTCCGTCCCCTACAAAGGAAAACACATGTTTCTGACCTTGCTGCTGGTGACCTTGAGTTTATCTGTGATGGTGTCCTACACCGCCGCGCGTGTGTTTAGAAAACCCATGGGCGAGATATTCAGTCGCATCATTCAGGACAGTATCAGCGCGGCGTGGCAACGATACATTATGTTCGCCACCTACGTGGTTGGCATTTCAGGGGGAGTGCGCCTGTATGAACTGGAGCGCTACATCACGCCGCAAGTGGTTGAGATCGGTGTGCTTGAGCTGTCAGGTGAGCGTTGGATTCTGGAGATTTATCGCACGCTGATCGCCAGCCTGCAGAGCATTGCATGGATGTACCTGCTGGTGTTTATTGTGGCGCTGATCGCTTACGTCATCGTGCGTGGTTTTGAGCTTAAAAATCAAAAGACGGGGACGGAGGGATCAAAAAATGAACAGTAGTCACGCAAGTTACAACCCGTTTGATTTGACTGGAAAAGTGGCGCTGGTGACCGGTGGCAATGGTGGTATCGGACTTGGTTTTGCAAAGGCACTGGCAGCGGCAGGGGCCAACATCTGTATCTGGGGACGCAATGCAAGCAAGAATGCCGAGGCCATCGCAGAACTGCGGGCTCATGCACCGCTAATCAAGGCCGAAGCGCTGGTCTGCGATGTGGCTGATGAGCACCAGGTCACCACGTGTTTTCAACAAACGCTGTCCCTGTTTGGCCGGGTTGATACCTGTATTGCCAATGCCGGCGTTGCCAACGGTTTTAATCGCTTTCATGAGATGACCAAAGAAAACTGGCGTGGTGTGCTGGATGTGAATCTGGATGGTTTGTTTTATACCTTGCGCGCAGCGGCAGCTCACATGGTTGAGCGCGCCGAACACGGTGATGCTGGCGGCCGGTTGATTGGCGTGTCATCACTCGGCGCTTTGTGTGGTATGGCCAGAGCGGAACACTACGCTGGCAGCAAAGGCGCAGTGATCTCCATTATGCAGGGCTTGGCGGTGGAGTATGCCCGCTTTGGCATCACGGCTAACAGCATTCTGCCGGGGCATATCCATACCGACATGACCGATCGAAACTATCAGAATGAAAAATTTGCCGCTGCAATTCTGCCCAGAATTCCCATGCGTCGCTGGGGATCACCGGATGATTTTGGTGGTATTGCCGTGTATCTGGCGAGTGATGCCAGCAGTTACCATACAGGTGACAAATTTTTGATTGATGGTGGGTTTTTTATCTACTGAAACAGAGCGATCAGATTCACAGAACGGTCACGTCAATGACATAAATGTGACGTGGCACTGTCATGTTACACCCTTAAACTCAGTATTGGCGACGAGCCAATACATAAAATCAAGGGTGTAATATGGAATTCAAAAAACTTGCGCTAACACTTGCGGTTAGCTCAGCTATCATTGGTTCAGCCTTTCCACAACAGGCGTTCCCCCAAACAACTTCAGGTTCAGTGCAGACGCAAGGACAGGGTAGCATCGCTGGCCGTGTCATCAATGACGCAAGTGGCGATGTCCTGCCTGGAGCAAGTATCAGACTTGAAGGTGCGGGTCGTGAGTTGGTTGCCTCAGGCGACGGTAGCTTTTTATTCAATAATCTTCCGGCCGGCAGTTACACAGTGGTTATCAGCTATGAAGGTCTGGAGCAGCAGCGCGTTGCAATTCAGGTACAGCCAGGCAGCTCTGCACGCCGCGACTTCAGACTGGCGAATTCAAGCGTGTTGCCGCAAGAAATTCTGGTGTTGTCACGCCTGTCCGGTTTTGCATCCAGCATCAACATGCAGCGCAATGCTCCCAGTGTGCGCACCGTAGTGTCTGCTGAAGCACTTGGCCAGATTCGTGAAGGCAACATTGGTGATGCACTGGTCAGACTTCCCGGTTTGTCAGTAGAAACACGCGCGGGTGTGCAGCGTACTGCGACAATCCGTGGTCTGGCGCCCCAATACAACACTGTTACAGTCAACGGTTTGCGTATGACTAACGTAGATGGTAACCGTGATATCGCGCTCGATAGTTTTCCGGCCAACATGCTTGCCCGCGTTGATGTTATCAAAGCACCAACACCCGATATGTCTGCTGATGCCATTGGTGGCACCGTTAATCTGGTGACCAAGTCTGCGTATGATAAGGTCGGTCGCACTTTTGATGTAGAAGTCGGCACAACTTACAACGATAACCGTGACACCTGGAACCGTCAAGCTGGCGTCACCTTCGGAGATACATTCGGCGAGCAGGAACAGTTTGGTCTGCTGGCGTCACTGTTCTACTTTCGCGATCACCGTGGTTATGATGTGGTGGACACTGCCTACACCGTCAGCGCCGCCAACTCCTATTTCATCAACCGGTCGCTCTACTATGACCGTAAAGAAACCAAAGACAAAGTCGGTGCCGGTCTGGCATTCGATTACCGCCCCAGCGACGACACGCAGTTAAGCTTCAGCGGTATTTACCACTATGATTACCGCGATTTGCACCGTCGTGCGATCGACTATCGCCCCAATCCTGCTACCCAATCCAATGTAAGCCCAACGACAGGCACTTCAACGGGCGGCCGTGTTGACTCCATCGTTTTTTACCGTGAACCCAAAAACGTTTTCGAGCTTTACACCGGTAACATTACACACCGCGCCGGCGACTGGAATCTTGAAGGTCGTCTTGCATACTCTAAGGCAACAAAAGAGTATCCGGTGACCTTGCAAGTCGTGAACTCATGGAACGGCGTCAATATGACGTACGATCGCAGCAACCCGGATTTCCCGACTTTCCAGGTGAATAACGGTGTCGACATCAGCGACCCGGCACGTCTGCAGTTCCGTCAGTTCGACACCAACCAAGTGCCACGTTTTGAAGACGAATTGAGTATCGATACTCACGCTGAAAGAGATTTTGGTTATGCCTCTATCCCGTGGACATTAAAAACCGGTCTGCGAGCAACGTTCAAGGATGCATCACAGGCGCAACCCGATACCGTGCGTTACACCGGGTTGACAGGTGCTACAGCAGCAAGTCTGGCAGAACGCTATTCCAACGCGGATTACATGAGCGAGTCTGGTGGCCGTGCGGTACTGATTCCGGTATTTCCGGATTGGACGCAGTATCTGAATCTGCAGAAAACCAGCCCACAATCATTCACACAAACCGCTGCCGCCAGATTGTTCAGTGCAGAAACCATGGCTAATGCCGACTTTACTATTGCTGAAGATATTTATGCCGGTTATCTGATGGCTGACATCGACTTCAACGGTCTGCAGATTCTGACCGGTGTTCGTGTCGAAGGTACCGAGATCAGCAGTGAAGCCAACGCGGTGACCGTCTCCAACGGCCAGATCACAGCGATCAACAGAGTCAGCGATTCTGCAAGCTACACCAATGTGTTGCCAGGTGTTCATGCGCGCTACTCCATGATTGATGACAGGCTGGTGCTACGCAGCTCGGTCACCAAGGCAATCTCACGTCCTCCGCCCGGTGACCTGATTCCTTCACGTCAGGAAAATGCACAGCTCAATCAGCGCATCATTGGCAACCCGAACCTCAAGCCGGCCGAGTCGGATAACTTTGATGTCACGGCCGAGTATTTCCTTCCGCCACTGGGGGTGCTGTCTGCCGGTGTTTTCTACAAAGAAATTGATAACTTTGTTTTCAGCTCCAGTCGTATCGGGTCCGATGGTGTTGACGAGCGTTCCCGCGTAAACGGTGACGGCGGCAAAGTAAAAGGTCTGGAGCTGGTATGGATGCAACAGCTGTCATTCCTGCCGGGATTGTTATCCGGTCTTGGAGTGGAAGCCAACTACACCTGGCTGGATTCACAGGGTTCCTATCCTGACCGTTCAGCAGATGACCTCGCGCTGGTGAACTCACCCAAATACATTTACAACGGTATCGTGTCGTATGCCGACGGCCCGTTCAGTGCGCGTGTTTCATACAATAGATTGCCAGAGCGTCTGGAAGCGGTTGGTGGACGTCAGGCACTGGATCGTTACAATGCAGCATCTTCAGTCTGGGATCTTGCGTTTAACTACACCATCAGTGATACGACCAGTGCATTCCTGAACGTGAAAAATCTGACGGACACGCCATCAGTTCAGTATCAGGGCAGCCGTGGCAATCCGACATCAGTTGTTTATTACGGTCGTCAGTTTAATGCCGGCGTAAAAATGAATTTCTGATGCTGAATAGACCAGTTCTTGCCGGGCTGGTTGTGTTGCGGACAGGAAACTGCGTTAC
>JAUSPW010000324.1 GCA_030652635.1 Pseudohongiella sp.
AACACCACGATCCCGACCAAAAAGACACAGGTGTTCTCAACGGCGGATGACAACCAGACCGCTGTGACCATCCATGTGGTGCAGGGTGAGCGTAAACAGGCCAACCAGAACAAGTCTCTGGGACGGTTTGACCTGAGCGACATTCCTCCTTCCCCTCGTGGCATGCCACAAATTGAAGTGGCTTTTGACCTGGATGCCAACGGTATTCTGAATGTGTCCGCTAAAGACAAGGCCACGGGCAAACAGCAGTCCATTGTGATCAAAGCGTCCAGCGGTCTGTCGGATGAAGAAATTGAGCGCATGATCAAAGATGCGGAAGCCAATGCGGCTGAGGACAAAAAGTTTGAACAGCTGGTGACTGCTCGCAATACCGCAGACGGCCTGATTCATGCGACACGTAAAACACTGGCTGATGCTGGCGACAAGGTGGATGATGCCGAAAAAGCCAAAATCGAAAGCGCCATCACTGCGCTGGAAGATGCCATGAAAGCCGGTGAGATCACGCAGATCGAGCAGCGCACCAAAGAACTGACGGAAGCGTCTTCTGGGCTGGCCCAGAAAATGTATGCCGAGCAGCAAGGTGCAGGTGCGGGTGCCGCCGGCAGTGCAGGCGCAGCGGGTAACAACGCAGAGAGCGGCGCAGACGATGCCGTTGATGCTGAGTTTGAAGAAGTGAAAGACGATAAATAAGCCTGGCTGAAGGACTATGTCGAAAAGAGACTACTATGAAGTGCTGGGCGTACCCCGCGACGCGACGGAAGCCGATTTAAAAAAGGCTTACCGTCGTGTTGCCATGAAACATCACCCGGATCGTAATCCGGACAACAAAGAATCCGAGGAGCTTTTTAAAGAAGCTAACGAGGCGTTCGAAGTATTGTCCAACCCCGAGAAAAAGGCACGTTATGATCAGTTTGGTCATGCCGGTGTCAATCAGCAGGGTGGCGGTGGCGCTGGAGCCGGTGATTTCGGAGATATCTTCAGTGATATTTTTGGCGACATCTTTGGTGG
>JAUSPW010000325.1 GCA_030652635.1 Pseudohongiella sp.
GGGGACGGAGAGATCAAAAAATGATCTCTCCGTCCCCGATTGGGCGAGCTATAACTCTTGTAGAGTACAACCCCAAAACGGATCAAAGACGGTTTTTGCTTGCCGGGTTGTAACTCTGGAGTTATGATTTTTAGGGTCGCCAAGGAAGGCGTGAATGAACAGCAGTCGATTGATCAAAGAACTTTTGGCAGCAGGGTGGCAACTTAAGAGGGTCCGCGGGAGTCATCCTATTTTTAAGCACCCGACTCTGCCCCAGACGGTGGTTGTTCCCCGTCCCAAAAAGGATCTGCCTCCCGGCACCGTTCTCGCTATCAAGCGTCATGCCGGGCTGGCCTGAGCGCGTTCGTTAATGGAGAGTCTACTATGCAATTTCCCGTCGCGATTGAGTGGGGTGATGAAGACACCGCCACCGGCATCATGTTTCCAGATATTCCCGGAGCAATCACTGCTGCTGATTCTCTGGAGCAGGCTTATGCGCAGGCAGTTGAAGTGGCGCATCTTCAGCTGGCTGAGCGGGCAAAGGCTGGTCAACCGATTCCACGCCCGGGCAGGGTGGTTGACTACCGCAAGCAGTCGGAATACGAGCACTGTGGCTGGGGGTTTGTGGAAATTGACATAACGCCGTATCTGGGGCGCACGGAGAAGATCAATGTGACCTTGCCTGGCATCGTGATCCGCAAAATTGATGCGTATGTTGCGCTGCACGGCATCAAAAGCCGCTCGGCATTTCTGGCGAGTGTGGCGGCCGAGAAGCTGGACGGTCTGTAGGGTTTTATTGGGGTCGGAGGGATCAAAAGATGATCCCTCCGTCCCCGGGCGGGTAAGCTATAACCACTTTAGTAAGTTTGATACTCTGTGATATACATTTAATAAGATGTATATCTATTACGAGTCGGAGTTTCATGATGCAAGTGTCTAAATGGGGAAACAGCTTGGCGATCCGTATTCCTGCCTCGGTGACGGAGGCGTTACAACTCAAGGAAGGCGATGACATTGAGGTCGTTGTGGCGGACGCACGGACGTTTGAGATCCGTCGACAACCTTCGCGTGATGAAATGCTGTTGCAGCTCAAAGCGTATCGTGGCCGATTGCCCGCAGATTTTGTTTTTGACAGGGATGAGGCCAATGAGCGCGGAACGGAAATTTTTTGATACCAACATCCTGTTGTATGTGCATTCAGTGGATGCAGCAAAAGCTGAGCGGGCGCTGCAGCTATTGCGCGATGGAGGGGTGGTGAGTGTGCAGGTTCTGAATGAACTGGCCCACGTATTGCGTCGAAAGTCTCAGTACGCATGGGCAGAGGTCAATCACGTCTTGGATATCACCGCGCGTCTGCTGCAGGTGGAGCCGTTAACGCTGGACGTGCATCGACAAGGTCGTGCCCTGGCGGCGCGATACAGCCTGAGTGTCTACGACGCCATGATTGTTGCCGCCGCGCTGCAGGCAGACTGCCAGGTGTTGTACTCGGAGGACATGCAGCACGGGTTTCAACCCGGCCCGGCGTTGCGCATTGAGAATCCCTTTTTATAGGGTGGGGTCGGAGGCATGCCTCCGACCCCACCAGTATCCAGCCATTTTAGCGATATAATTTGAGGGCCTTATTGAATGCCGAGTGTTTTTATGACTACTTTATCTCCTCGTTGCCAATCGTTAGTGAAGTTGGGAGCGCCAGATTCTGTGTATCGGGATCCGTGGCCGGATTACCTGACGCTTTATGGTTTTACCGATCAGGATTTGTCTGAGTTACTGATGATGGTTGCTGATCCTCAATATGATGAGCTTGATGAAGACGATCCTGCAGTCTGGGCGCCGCTGCATGCATGGCGTGTGCTGGGGCAGTTACGCAATCCTTTGGCGGTTCGGCCCCTGATCCGTTTGTTTCCCCGTTTGTGTGAGGTTGACTCTGCACTAAGTGAGCTGTGCTTGGTTTTTGGCATGATTGGGCCCGCTGCAATTCCAGCATTGGCGCGGCGATGGCAGAAACCGGCGCATGAACAATTTGTGCAGGTGATGGCGATGGATTCCTTGACACAGGTGGCATTACAGCACCCGGGCAGCCGCGCGCAGGTGTTGAATGTGTTTCGGGACTATCTGGCGGCACCTTCTGCGCAACGGCGCACTGTGAATGGCCTGCTAGTGTCGAATTTACTCAACCTGAAGGCGGTCGAGTGTATTGATGAGATTCGGGAAATGTATCAGCGAAAACTCGTCGACATCAGCTGCGCGGGGGATATCGAGGATGTGGAAATTGAACTGGGGTTGCGCGATGAGCGCGAAACGCCCCCACCTGATTATTCACACAGAGTTGAAGACATGGCCGATAACGGCGTTGTGTTTGATTCGGATGCTATCGATACGTCTGACAGTGTCGATGTGCTCGAAAAATATCTTTCTTACTACGCTACCGACAGTTCCATATTGGGCGTGTCTGAGCTGGATGGTTTTTTTGCTGCACTGGCTTGTGCGCCGCAGATGATCGCGCCGTCGCAATGGATGCCGCAGATCTGGGGTGGTCCGTTGCAGATGCCTGAATGGGAATCTGAAGATGAGTTCAAAGTCGTCGTCTCTGCCTTGATGAATTATCACAATGAGGTCATGAATTACTTTCAGGATGGTAACTTCAAACCGTTGTTTTTGGAGAGCAAAAAAGCGGACGGCAGCGAGTCACTGATTGTGGAGGATTGGTGCGAAGGTTTTGCGCGTGGACTGTCTGCCTGGGGTGAGATGCCCCCATCACAGATGGATAAACTCATCTCGCTGATTGAGCCGATCAGGCTGTTTATAACCGCGGAGGGTTATGCAGCATTAAAAACCATGAGTGATGCGGAAGTAATACAGCAGAAACGCAAGATCACCGACAACGTGCGGCGTATCCATAAGACGTTTTTTCGACCACTACCTGCCAAACAACCGGCCCGTGAGCCTGTGATGGCGGCGCAGAAAGCAGGTCGGAATGATCCTTGCCCCTGTGGTAGCGGAAAAAAGTTCAAAAAGTGCTGTCTCCACTAAATTCATGTTGGGGCATTGGGGACGGAGGGATCAAAAAATGATCCC
>JAUSPW010000327.1 GCA_030652635.1 Pseudohongiella sp.
GCGAAAATCCGAACGCAAAGTGGCTGACTTTGTGCTGGACCATGCCCAGGCGGTGCTGGGTATGCGCATTGTGGATGTGGCCGCAGGTGCTGATGTCAGCGAACCTACTGTGGTGCGCTTTTGCCATGCGCTGGATGTGGACGGGTTTCAGGCATTCAAACTGCAACTGGCCCAGCATCTGGGAGCCAGCAGTAACTACTCGCAGTTTTCCGTTGATGATACCGACACCGTTGCAGATTTGAGCCACAAGGTTTTTGATTCAACTATCGGCTCTTTGTTAACAATTCGTGATGAGCTCGACCCCTTGGCACTTGAACAAGCTATTGCTGCTATTAATCGCGCAAAACGTGTTGAATTTTATGGGTTTGGAGCGTCCGGATCGGTAGCCTCTGATGCGCAGCACAAGTTCTTCCGACTGCAACTATCGAGCGCTGCCTACACAGACCCGCATATTCAACATATGTCAGCCATTTCTCTCAGCGCGCAGGATGTTGTGGTGGCCATCTCGCAGTCTGGCCGCACCAAGGCGCTGATTCAAAGCGTTGAATTGGCGCTCGATGCTGGAGCAATTGTGATTGGTCTTGCACCTCAAGATACACCGTTGAGCAAACTCAGCACCATTCCGATATTTGTGAACATGGAAGAAGACCTGCAGGTGTTCACACCAGTATCGTCACGAATTGCGCATTTATTGGTCATTGATGTGCTGGCGATGGGTGTTGCCCGTCTTCGCAAAGATCTGCTTAAAGATTATCTTAAAAGAATCAACAAAAGTCTGAAAGTGCTCCGCACACCCAAAGCCGATCTGACAGGCTGACCGACTCCAGATCGGCGAAGCTCGATATTTAGTGACCCGGCGTTTGATATCCAGCCATGAATTTAATCATCAGCTCTGCCAACTCGGGGCCATGAGTCTCCTGCAGAAAGTGCCCAGCTCCCCGTATCGTAACGTGTGGCTGAGTCAATGCCCCCGGTATACGCCGTTGAAACGCAGTATCGCCGCCAGCAGTAATTGGGTCACCATCACTGAATGCTGTGATAAACGGTTTTTGCCATTGTTCAAGTACTGTCCAGGCTTGAGCATTGAGTCTTAATTCCGAAGGCACCAGCTTGGGCATTATGTGAGGGCCTGCCTTATATCGAGCATCCGGAAAAGGCGCGTCGTATGCATCAATGATTGATTGGCGCTGTGGGTCAGCTTCCGCAATATCAACAGCGACAACCTTGCCCACCGGCATATCATCTACTGACTGAGAATAAGCCGCCCATTTGAGAAATGAGGGTTGAGACTGTAATTGCTCCCAAGTAACACTGCCCTGCCACCACAAGCCTGCCAAAAAGAGCGGATAACCTATCAACCCTCGAATGCCTGTTGCCCCTGGTAAGCCCGTGTTCGCGGCGACCACGCCTGCAAATCGATCCGGCATGTCGGCAACCACACGCAATCCGATGAGGCCACCCCAGTCTTGAATAAACAGAGTAATGTCTTCTAGTTGCAGCTGCTCAATAAGCGTTTTAATGTGTTCAACATGGCCACTATGGCTGTGAGCAGATTGCAGTGCTGGTTTGTCAGATTTTCCAAACCCTATTAAGTCGGGAGCAATGACACGGTAACCCGCCTCTGCCAATATTGGAATCATCTTTCTGTAAAGATAGCTCCAGGAGGGCTCTCCATGAAGTAACAAAACCACCTTTGCATGCTTGGGGCCTTCGTCAACAAAGTGCATTCTCAGGTTTTCGATCTGTAGGTAATTTGGTTCGAAGGGGTAATCTTTTAAGGCTTGGAAGCTTTCATCAGGCGTTCTAAAAATGCCAGGAGAAACTTCATTGGCAACTGCTGCTCCGGAAAAAAGCGCCGCAAATAGGGACGCCATCGCACCAAAGAGTTTGCTTTTACTAAAGGTTGGGTTGTTCAATTTTATGTCCCTGTTTGAGAGGTGCGGACTATTTAGCTCAGATTGTCAATTTGGCCAGTAGATATGCTCGTCCTCTGGCCGTTCGATTTCACCAAGAGGCTTATCTATGCTGACAGGCATCTCCACCACAGATGGCCACATCGGATCTGGCAATTCTGCATTGTGCTCATCAAGCAGCCGCACTAGTTCCTGGACTTTGTCCGGATAGTTTGACGACAATTCCGTTTGCTCTGTTGGGTCATTATCAAGATTGAACAGCCATACCCTGTCCGGTCGGGAAGAGCGCTGCAGCTTCCAACCTCCGGAAATAACAACTTGATAATGCCCGCTGCGCCAGAACAAAGCATCGTGCGGTTCACCTGACAGCTCACCGTTTATATAGGGTAATAGATTTACACCATCGATTATTCTGTCTTGTGGTAACTGCGCACCGGCTGCGCTGACAAGTGTCGGCAGCAAATCAGTATGATGTGTGAGGGGTGAAAATTCCGAACCAGCCGCTATGCTTGCTGGCCATTTGATAAAAAATGGCACCCGAATGCCACCGCCAAAGAACGTTGTTTTCCATCCCCGATACGGCTGGTTAATGTTGGGTAGCCCGAGATAATGTGCGCCACCATTGTCTGACGTAAAAATGACAATGGTGTTTTCCTCCAGCCCATTTTCCCGCAACGCATCCATGACTTGTCCAACACCTCGATCCAGCGCTTTTATCATCGCTGCGTAAACGCGCTCGGTATGATTGCTGATGTGATCTAACGCATCATAGTCGGACTTTAGGGCTTGCAAGGGTGAGTGTGGCGCCCAGTGCGCCAGATATAAAAAGAATGGATGATTCTTGTTAGTTTCTATTGCGCTGATTGCTTCTCTGGTCAGGTAGTCAGTCAAGTATCCGTCAGCTGCAAACTTGTCACCCTCGTTATAATTCATTGAATACCGTGCTACAGACCAGAAGAACTTATCGATGGGATCAAAGTCCTGACGGGCATTTATGACGTCCGGATGATCAACTGGCAGATACAACAACCCGGCAAGATTCAGACTTTCATCGAAACCTTGGCCGGTTGGTTCAGACCCATTGGTACTGCCCAGATGCCATTTGCCGATATGCAGTGTTTTATAACCTTCAGCCTTGAGCAAATCTGCAATGGTGTGCTCACTTTGTGGCATGCCCATACTGTTGAAGTCATTTTGGTAGATGCCCGCTTCACCAAGATGACTGATCAGGGGACGCCGGAAATCGGCTTCAATATTTCTATCTAGCCTGGCAGTAATATCAGCCATACCATTGGGTAGCGGCGTAAACTCGAAACCAAACCGGGTCGCATATCGCCCGGTCAACAGCGCGGCCCTGGATGGCGCGCAAACTGCGCTAGAGGACATTCCCTGGCTAAGGGCAACGCCCTGGCTTGCGATGGCATCGATATTGGGTGTGGGAACAGTGCCATTAGCAACTCCTCCACCATAAAAGCTGATGTCGTTCCAGCCAAGGTCATCTGCAACAATCAGTACG
>JAUSPW010000334.1 GCA_030652635.1 Pseudohongiella sp.
GTTCGAGCGCCGGCAGACTGGCGTGTGTGTAGCGGCGGGAAGTCGCACGGCTTAGCCAACCGCCGTCCAACAACGACGCATGATTCAGTTCATCCTGCAGCACAAAGGAGTGCGCGTTGGTCAGCGCATTGATCACTCCGAGGTTGGCCATGTATCCGGTGGAAAACAGCAATGCACGATCACGACCCGTAAACACTGCAAGCGCTTCTTCAAGCTGGTCGTGAACGCGGCAATGCCCCGTTACCATATGGGATGCACCGCTGCCCACGCCATATTCGCGCGCTCCATCAATAAATGCAGCCAACACATCCGGGTGATTAGATAACCCCAGATAGTCATTCGTACAAAACGAAATCAAACTTCGGTCGTTCAAAGACATGGCAGGTTGACAAGGGCCTTGCCGCACCTGCCGCTGGCGTATCAAGCCCAGCGTGCGCCGAGACTGCAGCGCTGGTTGCAAGGCAGAGCGCCAGCGCGGGATGTCGTTACCACTTGATATCACTGAGACGGCTCAGGAAGCGGCGTAATAGAGCGGGTGGTTGGCCTGAGCATGCGGCTGAATCACATGTGAGGGCGTCGATGTACCCTCGGCCTGCAAGCCCAGTCGTTTAAACATGGCAACATCTTGGCTCTCTTCTGGCAATGGGGTTGTCAGCAGTTTTTCGCCGTAAAAAATTGAATTTGCGCCAGCAAAAAAACACAGCGCCTGCGTCTGCTCACTCATTTGCTGCCGACCTGCAGACAAACGCACATAGGATGCCGGCATGGTAATCCGGGCGACAGCAATTGTTCTAATGAAGTCAAAGGCATCCAGATCGTCAACATCTGCCAACGGAGTCCCTTTGACTTTGACCAGATTGTTAATGGGCACACTGTCAGGATGTGCGGGCATGTTGGCCAACTGTTGTAGCAACCCTACGCGATCTGCGGCAGTTTCACCCATGCCAACAATTCCGCCACTGCACACTTTCATCCCAGCATCGCGCACGTAGGTGAGTGTGTCCAGACGTCCTTGATACGTACGAGTGCTGATAATTTCAGCGTAATACTCGGGAGATGTATCCAGATTATGGTTGTAATAATCCAGACCCGCTTGCGCCAGAGCATCGGCTTGCTCAGGGGTGAGAGCGCCCAGCGTCATGCAGGTTTCCATCCCAAGGTCACGCACCTGCCGAACCATTTCCAGCACCACCGGAAAATCCTTGTCAGATGGATTTTTCCATGCCGCGCCCATACAGAAACGCGAAGCACCACTATCGCGGGCTGCTTTGGCCTGAGTGACTACTTTCTCGACCTCCAGAAGCTTTTCCTTTTTAAGCCCGGTGTTGTAGTGACCACTTTGAGGACAGTATTTGCAATCTTCAGGGCACGCGCCGGTTTTGATTGATAACAGCGTGCTCATTTGAATACGGTTAGGATCAAAAAACTGCCGATGAATGGTTTGTGCCTGAAACAGCAGATCCATCAGCGGAAGATCAAACAGCGCCTGAATTTCGTTTCGTGTCCAATTATTGCGAATCACTGACATCAGATTTTTCCCTGTAACAATCGAAGCGTCCCGGCGGTGTGATTACCCGGCAGGCAGCGAAGTGAAGGTCTATAGTGGGGTTAAAGTGGTCGCCATTTTATAAGTCAGTTGCGACTTGTCAACCGGATAAAAAATATAGATTTACAAGTGATCAATATTTATACAACATGGTGCCGCGTATTTAAACGAACTCTGACCCAGATAACCGCGACCCTGACCCCGACCCAACATTGCCTGTGCTGCCAAATGCCTACTCGCAGCCAACTGGCTTTGTGTGAAGCTTGTGAGGCAGAACTGCCCTGGCAGCCACCTTCCTGCAGTCGCTGTGGTATCTGGGAGGCCGAGTCTGCGTCGTTTTCGCGACCGAACCCGCTGGATAACAACGGGTACGTGTGTATGAGCTGTCAACAGTACGCGCCCGCTTTTGACCGCTGCCTGTCTGTATTTGCTTATGAGGCCCCAGTTTCATCGATGATAAACAAGTTCAAAGAACACGCCGGTTTTAATGAGGCGCGTTACCTGGGTTATCACTTGCAGGCGGGTTTCAGGCTGTTTTATCTGGAGCAGGCGACCTCAAAGCCAAACTACCTGTTGCCTGTCCCACTACATGCCAGCCGATTGCGCAAGCGTGGTTTTAATCAGTCAGCCTTGCTTGCCAACACGATTTCCAGGAGTTGCCAGATTCCTGTCCTGCAGCACGTCTGTCAGCGTCATGCGAGCCTGCATTCCCAACGTGGCCTGAACGCCAATGAGCGACGCGACAACATGCGTAAAGTATTTGATGCCGGCAAACAGATGCCTCTGGTATTCGGGCAGCATGTGGCAATCATCGACGACGTTGTCACCACCACCGCGACCGTCAATGCCATGTCCGAAGTTCTGCGCGCGCGAGGCGTTGCAAAAATCGACATCTGGTCGGTCGCCCGCGCCAACCGATAAGCTAAATGTGACCAATACCATGAAGACAGAAACTGAGATAAACACACTGCTGCAGTTTGATCATGCACACCTTGTCCACCCCTACACATCAATGACCAATCCACTGTCAGTTTTTTTGGTTGAGCGCGCAGAAGGCTGTGAACTGGAACTTGCTGACGGCAGACGCCTCGTTGATGGGATGAGTTCCTGGTGGGCAGCCGTGCATGGTTACAATCATCCGACACTTAATGCGGCTATCAACACCCAATTGAGCAAAATGGCGCATGTGATGTTTGGCGGGCTCACCCACGAACCAGCAATCACGCTGGCGAAGCAACTGCTCACGCTCACGCCACCGGCATTGACCAAAGTATTTTTCTGCGATTCGGGCTCGGTTGCTGTGGAGGCTGCCATCAAAATGGCCGTTCAATACTGGGCCGCTCAAGCGCGCACCGAGAAGTGCCGTTTGTTGAGTTTTCGGCGCGCATATCACGGCGACACGTTTGCTGCGATGTCGGTATGTGACCCGGTGACCGGCATGCACACCTTGTTTGAACGGGTGTTAAATCGGCAGCTGTTTGCAGACGCGCCACAAACTGCATTCAGGGATGACTGGAACAGCAATGACATCGCTAGCGTGCAAGCCTTGCTGGCCGCTCATCATCACGAACTGGCCGCCGTGATCATTGAACCCATTGTGCAGGGCGCAGGCGGCATGTTTTTTTATTCACCCCAATTCTTGCGGGAGCTGCGTCAGCTCTGTGACCAATACAAGGTATTGCTGATTGCTGATGAAATTGCGACCGGATTTGGACGCACCGGAAAAATGTTTGCTTGTGAGCATGCCGATATTGCCCCGGATATTCTGTGCCTGGGCAAAGCGCTGACGGGTGGGTATATGACCCTCGCGGCCACACTGACCACCACACAGCTTGCCGAAACAATTTCGTCCAAGGGCGGCGCATTTATGCATGGCCCGACCTTTATGGCCAATCCGCTGGCTTGTGCTGTGGCAGCGGCCAGTCTGACATTGCTTATCAACAGCCCTTGGCAGCAGCGTGTGCTTGCTATTGAACAGCAAATGGCGCGGGAACTTGAGCCATGCCGCAATTCCCCTGTTGTCGCTGATGTCCGGGTATTGGGTGCGATTGGTGTTGTTGAAATGAAAAAGGCTGTGGATATGCGCACATTACAACCACGACTGGTTGAACTGGGGGTCTGGATCCGACCATTTGGACGTCTGATTTATTTGATGCCGCCCTTTGTGATTTCGTCTGAACAGCTATCAGTGCTCACGGCAGCCGTGAATACGGTTGTAGGTGAAATATCAGCGATGGGTTGATTGTTTCAGAACTGGTACTTGATCGTACCGTAGGCAACGCTGCCGGCAGGCTCCCGCGCAGTGACCTGACGAGACACTGCTGGCGCCTGCAAGCGGCTGTCCAGCATATTTCTGACACCCAGAGAGATTGACGCGTTACCCTGCCGCCCCGCTCTGACGTTGTAACCATAACTCAGATCAAGCGTTGTGATCTGACCAACCAGCTCGTTGAGATCGTCAACATTCAAATTATCCAGACTCAACAAACCAAGCTGGTCGAGTGCATCTGAATAACTGGTCACAGCCGTGGCCGTGTGATTTCCAATCTGCCAACTGAACGTCAAACTGCTTTGACGCTCCGGCATCAGGGCAATTGCAGGACCTACAGTTTCAGCGCGCGACCCCAAGAGACTGTTGTCACGCGCAACCGCGGGACTGACGGTATTGTACAAATAACTGGTATTGGTGCTGAGCACAAACTGTCCAAACCGTGGAGATTCCCAGACATAAGACGAACTCAGGTCTAAACTCTGTTTGCCTGGAATGGCATTAAACCCACGACTCATCAGCACGGGTTCCAGGCTGATATCCAACACCCTGAGCGAATCCTCACTGGCTTGAAGCGCGGGGAATGCTTCCAGCCGCAACGCAGGGCTTAAAGTGACAGGCGTTTCTGGAGCCGGGCGAACAAACTGCATCACGGCAGAGACGGCGGCATCTGCAAAACTGCGCTCTACAACTTGCGGCGCTGCATTGTCTGGTGCAGCCGCAGGGTTTTCGTCAGCAAATACGGAAAAAGGCACAGCACAAACTGACGCTGCAAGCAGCAGCTGTCGGCCGAGCGTAAACCTTTTTGTGTTTGATGCCATGAAAGCGCTACTGTCGTGAAAAGTTTGGATCTGGACACTTCGTATCCGGGTTCTCTGTCTCCGGGCTCTCTGTCTCCGGACTAAGGAGTATACATGCTTCAAGCACGCGTTCAAGCACCCTGGCGCAGGATTCTGACAAGTTCCTTAACTGATTTCCGCTCTCCCGGAAAACAAAAATCCGGCCAGATCTGAAGCAGGGGCTCAAGCACAAACAAACGTTGCATCGCGCGCGGATGCGGCAAGGTCAATTGTGCTGATTCAATCCGGTAATCGCCGAAGCTGATGATATCCAGATCAACAATCCGCGCTTCATTGCGAACGCCTTTTCGTTGCCGACCAAATCGGGTTTCAATCGCCTGCAGTTCAGCGAGCAACTGAAGCGGCGTTACGCTCACATTAGGGCATATAACTGCGACAGCATTGGCAAATAGAGCGCTACCCGGTGGGCAATCCACCGGATCGGTCATAATGATGTCCGACATCAGTACGGGCAGCGATGACAATAATTGCAGAGCCGGCAGCACCGCCATCAAGTTATCTTCAGGACGGCACTCTATGCCGCCCTGAAGGGCAGGCAAATTCGAGCCCAGCGCAACCACAGCCTTGGGCACATCCCTCGATTGAGGACTGTGCCTGTAAAGATCAGCGATGGTATTCAGCTGAAAACTCATGCACCGCATCCACAAAAGCACTGACATTGGCCGGATCAACATCAGGCGTTATCCCGTGCCCAAGATTGAACACATGACCATTGCCGTGGCCAAACGATGCCAGAATTCGGCGCACTTCAGCTCGGATACTGTCGGGCGTTGAATACAGGATGGAAGGATCCATGTTGCCTTGCAGTGACACTTTATTGCCAATCAGCGCGCGCGCACGACCTATTTCAATAGTCCAATCCAGTCCCACGCAGTCACAGCCACTGTCAGCAATATCATCCAGCCACAGCCCACCGTTTTTGGTGAACAAAATGACTGGCACCTTGCGACCTTCTGATTCACGCGTCAGGCCAGCCACAATTTTTTTCATATAGGCTAGGGAGAATTCGCGGTAAGCCTGAGTGGTAAGAATGCCGCCCCAAGTATCAAAAATCTGCACTGCCTGCGCACCGGCTGCAATCTGGGCGTTCAGGTACGAGGTCACTGACTGTGCCAGCTTGTCCAACAGCAGATGCATTTGTTCGGGCTGGTTGTACATAAATGCTTTGGCCTGCCGGAAATCCTTGCTGCCACTGCCTTCAATCATATAAGTCGCCAATGTCCA
>JAUSPW010000347.1 GCA_030652635.1 Pseudohongiella sp.
TACTGCCTGTCGATGTTCCCCTACCCAAGTGGCCACCTGCATATGGGCCACGTACGCAATTATCTGATAGGTGATGTGATCGCAAGGCACCAGCGCATGCTTGGCAAGAATGTGCTGCAACCCATGGGCTGGGACGCCTTCGGTCTGCCAGCAGAAAATGCAGCCATGCAACGCAACATTGCTCCGGCGACATGGACGTGGAGCAATATCGATTACATGCGTAAACAACTCAAACAACTGGGATACGCCTACGATTGGAGCCGGGAGCTGGCAACCTGCCATCCTGATTACTATCGCTGGGAACAATGGTTTTTTACACGCCTGTTTGAAAAAGGCATGGTGTATAAAAAAGAAGCCGAAGTTAACTGGGATCCCATAGATCAGACGGTATTGGCGAATGAGCAAGTCGTGGATGGCCGTGGCTGGCGGTCCGGCGCACTGGTTGAACGTCGCAAGATTCCACAGTGGTTTATCAAGATCACCGCGTACGCGCAGGAACTGTTGGACGATCTCGCAAAACTTGATGGCTGGCCCGAAGAAGTTCGCACCATGCAAGCAAACTGGATTGGGCGCTCCGAGGGTGTCCAGCTGAGTTTTGGCATCGAAGGCAGATCCGATGAGCTGACGGTATACACCACTCGTCCCGATACCTTGATGGGTGTGACGTATCTGGCTGTTGCGCCCCAGCATCCTCTGGCGGAAGCAGCTGCTTTGACTGATCCGGCGTTGGCGGATTTCATACAACAACAAAGTCACGTCAAAGTGGCCGAAGCTGACATGGCCACCATGGAAAAAATGGGCATGGACAGCGGCTTCAAAGCCGTGCATCCCATCACACATAAACAGGTACCCATTTACGTTGCCAATTTTGTGCTGATGACTTACGGCACAGGCGCGGTCATGGCTGTGCCTGCGCACGACCAGCGCGACTTTGAATTCGCACAAAAATACGGTCTGCCCATCAAACAAGTTATCAAACCAGCAGTTGATGGCCAAGCCTGCGATTTAAATGAAAAGGCATTCACCGACAAAGGCATACTGATTAATTCTGGCGAGTTTGATGGTCTGGACTCTGCCAGCGCATTTCATGCGATCGAAGCGTGGTTGCGCCAACGCGGCAAGGGTGAAAAACAGACCAACTTCAGGCTCAGAGACTGGGGAGTGTCACGTCAACGTTATTGGGGCACACCGATCCCGATTATCAATTGTAGTGACTGCGGCGCAGTTGCTGTGCCAGAACAGGATTTGCCGGTTATTTTGCCTGAAGATGTCAGTTTTACAGATGCGGGCTCTCCCATTAAAAGAATGCCGGAGTTCTATCAGGTCAAGTGCCCGACGTGTGGCGCCGAAGCCGAACGTGAAACAGATACATTTGACACCTTTATGGAGTCCTCCTGGTACTACGCACGTTATGCCTGCCCTGATTTAAAAACGGGCATGCTGGATAAACGCGCTGACTACTGGTTGCCAGTCGATCAATACATCGGCGGCATTGAACATGCGATTCTGCATCTTTTGTATGCGCGCTTTTTTCATAAACTGATGCGTGATGAAGGCTTGATCAGTTCAAGCGAACCGTTTATTCGCCTGCTGACACAAGGCATGGTCTTGAAGGACGGCAGTAAAATGTCAAAGTCCAAGGGTAATACCGTGGAGCCAGCTGCGCTGATCGATCAGTATGGTGCCGACACTGTCCGCTTGTTCACCATGTTTGCCGCGCCGCCCAATCAGTCACTGGAGTGGTCAGACAGCGGTGTGGAAGGCAGCGCGCGCTTTCTGCGTAAACTCTGGCGGACCATGATGGCGCATAATGCCGCCAACGTTCTTGACTTCAGAGACTTGCCGTTAAACAGCGAACAAAAGGCCTTGCGCTTCAAAACACACAGCACTTT
>JAUSPW010000352.1 GCA_030652635.1 Pseudohongiella sp.
GGCAGCACCTTGTGCGCCACGGCCATGACACAAGGCTCTGGCAAATTTGTTTGGGCTATCACGTCAAGACTCTTTGGTACCTGGATACCGTGCAGTGAATGATAACGTCCGGCTTTAAATTGTTGCGGCAAACCCGCAAACAAGGCGTGCCCTTGATGTGTTATCAAACCCGGTTTGCCGTGCACTGGCTGCTGGAGCACGGCGAGTTTACCACCACCATATTCCACCATAGCCTGCAGACCGAGACAGACGCCGAACACGGGGATGTTGAATTGTTCACACAAAGCCAAGGTGGCCGCACAATCAAAATCCTGCGGGCGACCGGGACCGGGAGACATAATCACCAGATCAGGAAAATTGTCGCCGTGGCACTGCTGCAATAACTGCTGCGCTGCCGATGGTCGCAGCGTCTGTAACTGCACGCCCTGCGCGCGGAATGCCGAAGCCAGAGTCAATACAAACGAGTCCTGATGATCAATCATCAAAGCACGCAGCGGTTTCTCCGGCTCACTGGTAACTGACAGGGCTGCACGGCGCAGCGCCACCACCGCCGATGCCCCGGATGTCCGATCAACCAGAGTATTTGTATTGGGGGCCGTGTGTGAGTTGGTAGCCTTGAGTACATCAAGCAAAGCAGAGGCTTTTAATCGGGTTTCAGCCTCTTCCGCAATCGGATCGGAATCCATTAACAAGGTAGCCCCCACCCGCACCCGCGCGGTATGTTTATGCAAATGCATGGTGCGCAGTGTTAATCCGGTATCCAGACTGCCATCAAAACCCAGACAACCGAACGCCCCGCCATACCAGCCGCGCGCTGTTTTTTCATGATGCTCAATAAACTGCATGGCGCGCAACTTTGGAGCTCCGGTCACCGTCACCGCCCAAGTGTGTGTCAGAAATGCGTCGAGCGCATCAAACGGCTGCTGCAGTTGCCCCTCGACGTGATCAACGGTGTGTATCAGCCGCGAATACAATTCCACCTGGCGCCGGCCGATTATTTTTACGGAGCCGGGCACACAGACACGACTTTTGTCATTGCGATCCACGTCGGTGCACATCGACAATTCTGCTTCGTCTTTTTCGGAATTGAGCAGCTCACGAATGTGCGCGGCGTCTGCCAGTGCGTCGGCACCGCGCGAGATGGTGCCGGAGATAGGGCAGGACTCAACACGCCCGCTTTTAACGCGAACAAACATTTCTGGCGACGCAGAAATCAGGAATTCCTGTTGACCAAGATTGATTAATGCACCATAGGGCGCGGGGTTACTGTCTTTGAGTCTTTGAAACAACACACTCGGCAAGGCGTTTGATGGCGTGCTGAAGGTCTGGCCGGGCACCGCCTCAAATAAATCACCACGCGCAAAATAGTCCCGCGCTTTTTCAACCACTGCGGCATACTCACCTGGCGCGTGATCTGACACGGCTTCACATGTTGTGTGAACATGGTCCGGGTTTACGTCTGGAGCAAAGCGGAATTCGCTGTATTGTTCAGTGTTGACCAGTCGTTTTAAACCACCGGTTGTTTGCAAACGCCCGTGCTGATCAGCGCAGACAAAGTCGTAACTGTGCAGTGTGCCCGCACCGGTGCGTGGATCATGAAGCAGAATTTCGTCCGGCAGATACAGCACCAGATCGCGTTGTTGCTCGCAGCGCGGCAAACGCAATTGAATCGCCTCCAATTGAAACGCAAGGTCGTAGGCAAACGCACCATATAGCCCGAGAAAGTGATCTTCATCTGACGAAAAATGTGCAATCAAGCCGCGTAGCATGTCAAACAACCCCGGCCGGCGAGTACGCATTTCCTCTGCTGCGTAGTCACCTGATGGTGACGTGGCCGCGCACGACTCCTTCAGATTTGCCACGATGAGTTTTTCTGACATCTGAAACGTGACATGTGCCAAGGTTTGCAGTACCGCAGAAAACGTCGGCAACAAAATCTCGCCCCGGGCATTCAACGCGCGGATGGTCAACTGGTGATGGCGGGCAGAAATTTGAATGGGAGGATTCACCAGCAACAGATCACGCTTCTGGTAGCGACCGGGGAATTCGCTGGCGCAACTCAACAGCACACCGGGCTGGGTATCCAATAAGGGCAAGCGTTTCAGAAGTTCTCCTGCGCCATCACAGACACGGGACTGGCGCGTGATGCTCACACCACCTGCACTGGTGTATCGACAATACGATGGAACTGACATGCTGTTTTCCTCTCTGTCCAAAACTTGCTGTGCAACCCTGTTTGATCACAAGTTTTTCAAGAGACTGCCACCGGCCTGGAGAAGTGTTCTGATTCAAAAAACAAGAATGCAGAAACGACCACACTGGAAGGTTGCGTTGATTTTTGCTGTCAGATTTGAATCAGGGGGATGTCAGATTCGGAATTTGTTGCATGCATCAGGCCGCCTTCCTGTCGGGGGCAGCCTGAAAAACTTACTGATGACTCTGTGCGTTTTTCTGGCGACCCGTCGAGCCACGCCACCAGAAATACACAGATTGAATATGGGTGTTAATGTTCATGGCGCGCAGTTTGCTCCCGGGCACAGGAATTTGTCAACTGCCAGTTAAAACTTAATTACACACCACCTGTTCCGCAATCACATCCATTTCAAAGGCGATGGCGTTACCAAAATTGAGTCCCGGCACCAGACTGCGCGCGGGCAATGCTGCACCATGCCTGTCAAAAAACTCACGATAGAGCCGGTTCATGGTGGCCAGATTGGCTGGATCAGTGACATAAACCGTGGCGCGTTGAATGTGTGCCACACTGCTGCCCGCCTGTGCCAGTACACGTTCAAGTCGTGCCAAAGCCTCCTGCATTTGTGTTTCAAAATCCGGTGCTGGTGCTGCGGATGTGGTGTCCACACCAATCTGTCCCGAAACAAATACCAGCCCGTTGCTGATGCGGGCGGCCGCGTACATCGCGCCGGGTGCCGGCTCCAGCGCCGCCAGATTCATCGCCGAACAAATGCTTGTATTGTCCGCGGCACTGACCGTCCCAACACCACTGGTTATAAACACCGCCAACAACAAGGCCTGACATTTGTGCATAGGTTTCATGGTGTTCTCCTCACCAGGCAATGGTCTTGCCGTCATAGTTGAGAAATTTGCCGCTCTCCGCGGCGCCGGCTGTTTGAATGCGTTGCAGCAGCCCCGTCACACTGGTGTGGGTATCAATCATGGCATTGGGACCACCCATGTCGGTCTGTACCCAGCCCGGATGCAAAGGCAGCACAATAAACTGCTCCTTCGCCAGGTCGACGGCCAGTGATTTCACCGCCTGATTGAGACCCGCTTTGGCACTGCGATAGAGGTAAGAACCGCCGCTGCTGTTGTCGGCAATCGAACCCATCATAGAACTCAGGAAGGCAATACGTTTGTCCTTGCCCCGGCGCAGTGCAGGCAACAGTGCCTGGGTCAGTATCATCGGGGCAATCAGATCCACCAACATCACCTCTTCCCAGTCCGCTGTATTTAACTGCCCCAGACTGGCCTGCCGTGGCCCATAAATACCGGCATTATTGATCAGCACATCAACCGGCGTGGCACCTGCCAGCCCGGCAAAGGTGTGGATACTGCTTTCATCCGACAAGTCCAGTGGCAAAAGTGTGAGCTGGCTGTTCGCCCGCTGCATCTCCAGCAACGCGGGCACGGTGCCAGGATCACGTGCGGTTGCCACCACGTCATGTCCCTGTGCCAGTAACTGCCTGACAAACTCCAGGCCAATACCCCTGTTAGTACCTGTAACTACGTAACGCGACATCACTGTTCTCCTCCAATCCAATACTCAAATTCTCAATACCGGGATGTTACTTCAGATCACGTCGTAGCACGATGACCAAAAAATGTGTACCGCTGCACCTGATTACGCGCCGGAGCAAGCATGAATGGCCAGACCGGCCACATCCCCGGACCCAACGCCCGATACTGTTGAGTGGCACCAACATGAGCAACGGGGAGGCAGTG
>JAUSPW010000366.1 GCA_030652635.1 Pseudohongiella sp.
AACTGCCCGGATGTGGTGCAGGCACTAAACGTGATGGCGGTGCTTAACCCAGGCATCAGACATGTCGCCATTGATGGCGCGCTGTTCCAACACGAAGTAGACGAGCGCCAGGTAATGTCGGTACCCAGTATTTACTTGAATGGAAAGTTGTTTGCCCAAGGCCGTATGGGAGTTGACGAAATCCTGGCCAAAATAGATACCGGTGCTGCGACGCGCGATGCCGCTAAACTGAACACCAAAGAGCCGTTTGATGTGTTGATTGTCGGTGGTGGCCCAGCGGGTGCTGCAGCGGCGATTTATGCTGCACGTAAAGGTATACGAACAGGGGTAGCCGCTGAGCGTTTTGGCGGACAGGTGCTGGATACCATGTCCATTGAAAATTTTATTTCGGTTCAAGAAATCGAAGGGCCACGCCTCGCCCGCGAGTTGGAAGAACATGTAAAACACTATGATGTGGATATCATGAATCTGCAGCGAGCCTCCGCGTTAGTCCCTGCGGTTGAACCCGGTGGATATCATGAAGTTCGTTTTGCCAGTGGTGCGGCCCTCAAAGCCAAATCGGTCATTCTGGCAACCGGTGCGCGCTGGCGTGAGCTTAATGTGCCCGGCGAGCAGCAATACCGAAACAAAGGTGTCGCATATTGCCCCCATTGTGATGGTCCCTTATTCAAGGGCAAACGTGTCGCTGTTGCAGGCGGCGGCAATTCAGGCATCGAGGCAGCCATAGACCTGGCAGGCATTGTCAAACACGTCACTGTGCTGGAGTTTGCAGACACCTTGCGAGCGGATGACGTGTTGCAGCGTAAGCTGCGCAGCATGCCCAATGTCGACATCATCACCATGGCGCAAACCATGGAAATTATCGGCGACGGCCAGAAAATGACCGCCTTGCAATATAAAGACCGACACACAGATGAGCTGCATACCCTGGCGCTGGACGGCATTTTTGTGCAGATTGGCTTACTGCCCAACAGCGAATGGGTCAAAGGCACGGTGACAACAACACGCCATGGTGAAATAGAGATTGACGCAAAAGGTCAGACCAACATTCCCGGCGTTTTTGCGGCGGGTGATGTCACCAATGTGCCATTCAAGCAGATTATTATTGCCATGGGTGAAGGCTCACGCTCCGCTTTAAGTGCTTTTGATTACTTGATTCGCAACTGACTTGTGCTGACTCTCCCTGCTGGCAGCGGTCCTTTGGCTCGCCGGCAGGGACTTTAATTGCCAATTGGGTGTTTTCGCGGCATAGTCAAAGTTTGAGAGCCATCACACTATTTCCCTAAGGCAGGTACATGAACCAACAGGCGCGCGTTGGCAATCTTAACAATGAGTTTGACCAGATTCGCAACAAGCGTGTTGGCCAGACCATAGGCGTTTTGTTGATTGCTCTGTTTGCGCTGGCGTTTGTCAATCTGCTATCCACGGACAACGTTGTTGTTCCGGTTCTGCTGTTTGCCATCCTTTTCCTCTCATTCGCATTTTTTCTGCTCCGACGTGGGTACACCCAGGCCGCTTCAACAATCACCCTAGCAGTGATGTTTGTCTGTATCGCGCAGGCAATGTGGTCAGGATCAGGACTTCGATCATCCGCTTTGTTGGTTTTCCCTGCGGCACAACTATTTGCCCTGATCATGATCGGCAAACGTGCGTTTTACCTGTCCTACTTCAGCATGCTGGCCTATATGGTCATCTTGTTGACCGCCAATACCCAAGGTTGGCGTGTTGGCGCAGAAAATATGCTTGGGTACCGATGGATGCTGGATTTTGGCATCCTGCTGACTGCTGCCACCTTTGTCATGCGCGTGCTTGCCACAGACTTGTTGGCAATGCTGGCGGCACTGAGGGTAGAGATGACTGAAATCACACAGTCCCGCATCGCTGCGGAACACCTTGCCAATCACGACACGTTGACCGGTTTGCCTAACCGACGCATGGCAGAACAGTACTTCAGCGATATGTTTGATCAGGCTATGCAGGAGCGATCAGGCATGGCTCTGATCTTTGTGGATGTCGATAACTTCAAAGATGTTAATGATTCACATGGCCATCAATGCGGCGACGACCTGCTCAAGCATATTGGCGAAGTCATCAGCTCTCAGTTACGTAGGACAGATCGGCTGACACGTATCGCGGGTGATGAGTTCCTGATATTACTGCCGGGTGTCAGTGTCAGTCAGGAGGTCGAAGCGATTCTCAGAAAAATCAAACACTCGGTCAGTATGCCCGTCACGCTGGAAGGGGAAACCCTGTCACCCACACTGTCGATGGGCATCGCATTGGCGCCGGCCCATGGTGATGACTTCAAAAGCCTGTTATCCAAAGCTGACCAGGCTTTGTATCAGGCCAAGGCCGCTGGCCGGAACAGATACCACTATTTCCAGCCAGTGCTTTGAGTGACGACTCAGTACATGCCTTTAATGGCCATCTGTAATGCAAACAGACTGGTCCTTGCGGTCACAAATAATACATCCCGATTAGCGCCACCAAAGGTCATATTGGCCGGCGCCAACGGAAACTCGATGGCTTGCAGCAACTGACCATCGGCACTGTACACCGATACGTTTCGCCCACCCGTCAAATACAGATTTCCGGTTTCGTCCAGCGTCAATCCATCTGAGCCCTGTGCGGCAATAAGCCGTTTATTGCTCACTTGCCCCGGCGCAGTCAGCGTGTAGGCAAAGGTCTGGTTGCCAAGATGATCTGCCACATACAAGGTTGACCCATCTCGTGTACCAATCACACCATTGGGTTTTACCAGGTCAGTAATGATCGCCTGCGCCTGCATTGCGCCTGGCGCCAGATAATAAACGTAATAACCCGGCTGGGGATTGTTGGATTCATCGCCATATCGAGGATCAGTAAAATAAATCCCGCCCGCGGCGTCTATCCACAGATCGTTTGGACTATTAAACGGCAGACCATTGTGTTGGTCGACGACTACACTGGCTGCCCCGGTGTTGTCCATGCGGGTAAGACGTCCCGCGCCACCTTCAGCACCAAACAGTTGCCAATCCTTGTCAAAGAACAGCCCATTGGTCCCATTGGTTTGCTCGCGAAAAGTCTCTAGTTCTCCCGCAACTGTCCACACGTGAATCCGGTTTGCGGGTATGTCAGAAAAATAGACATTACCACTGGCATCAGCGACCGGCCCTTCGGTAAACGTAAATTGATCTGACAGTAGGGTAATCGTTGCATCCGGCGCCACTAATGACACCTGTTGCGCAAACGACGAGCCGCTCAATGCAGCAAACACAACAAACACCAGATTCCGGTAATTTTTAATTGTCATAAACAGTCTCCTGTTGTTAACCACGGCCAAGGAAAGGCTGGCGATGATCCAGCACAGTTGCATCAATAATGGTGGCATTTGCTGGCATAGACAGCATCAGCACCGCCACGCGCGCAATATCAGCCACATCCATTTTGGGCTCATCAATCACTGATGCGGGTGCGTTATCCCAGATATCGGTATAAACATTACCGGGATGCAGACAACTGACCATGATGCCAAGTTCACGACCCTCGACGGCCAACGCACGGGTCATACCCTGCAAACCAAACTTGCTGGTTGTGTAAGGTACAGAACCAAAACGGGGAACCTGACTGGAGATACTGCCGATATTCAGAATACGGCCGCCGCCGTTGTTTTTCATCACTCGGAACGCTTCACGACTGTATAAAAACGCACCGGTGAGGTTGGTATCCATGACCATCTGGAAGTCTTTCAGACGCAGATTGTCAATCGCGCCAGCCCGGGCTATACCCGCGTTGTTGACAACAGCATCGACTTTACCAAACATTGCCATGGCCTTTTCAAAGACAGCCAAGGTATCTGACTCACTGGCTACATCTGCGGGGATGCCATGTGCATTGGTATCCGCCAGCTTTGCCAGCCCCTCATCAACACTCGATTGAGAGCGTCCGGTAATCAGCACGCGTGCGCCTTCTGCCAGGGCCGCTTTGGCGATTGCGAGACCAATGCCTCGTGTACCGCCTGTCACAATCACAACCTGTCCTTCCATTAACTGCGCCATGCCTGATCGTTCTCCTGTTAAATTCGGTGTTGCCACAGGAGAACGACAATATCACCTCATTCCTGGCTTGACCACTGGGCAGCCAGTTCCATTGCGCTCGCCACAGCCGTTTCAACCGGTGTAACCAACAAGCCCGTCACCGCTGTTGGCAACTGCGAAATCATGATCTGGTCGCCGGCTTTGATCGCAGGCGATCTGACCAATAACTGGTAGTTGCCCAAGTGGTCTTCATACTCACCAACACGTTCAACTTCCAGAGCCTGTAATCGACTCTGCTCGATTCGATAAATTCTGACGTTGTCGTAGAGTGCGTGCATGGGTATCGATACAACATCAGGCTCAGCCGGCAGGTTCAGACTCAACTGCACAACACTACCAAGTGCCAAGACCGAGTCGGAATCGACTCCAAAAAATGCGTCGATGCCTCCTTGTCCGGGTTTGATATCACCTGCCAACCCAAGCAGTTCAAATTCTTCCGACGCACCGCCTGCCAGCGCGCGACCGGTCAATGGCTGCCCCCTGTCAAGCGACTGTCGAAGCCGTTGCGCGGTCTGCACCGGGATTGCTGCGCGAATCTGCAGACTTTCGAAATCAGCCAGCTTCAACAGTGAAGTGCCACCTGCAATTCGATCGCCTTCCGCTACATCGATACTCAAAACACGGCCAGAGAACGGTGCTGTCAGGCGGGAATAAGATAATTCCAGTTCCGCACGTTGCAACCGCGTTTGTGCTTCAGAAACCGCAGCGTCAGCGCGCGCTATCTGGTACGGAAAATCTTTAAGTGACGCATTGTGCCGTGCCAACGTCATGGCACGTTCATTGGCCTCCTGAAGAACTTCGTCCAATTGTGCATCAGCAATCATGCGTTGCTCGTGCAAGGTGTCAAAACGTTCGCGCTTGGTAACGGCCATTACCGCTTGCGCCTCGTGATGCGCTGTCAGCTCTTGTGCCAACTCAAAACTGGTCAACACCGAACTGCGATTGGCCTGCGCCTGGCGCAGTGCTGACTCAGCAGCGCTGACCGCCAGGCTCAACTCCGCATCATCCAGCACGGCCAGCACATCACCGCGATTGACCCAGTCGCCCTCTCGAAATAGCACCTCTGAAACCGTGCCAGATATGGCAGCGCGCAACACGGCGGTCTGCCCGGATTCCAGACGACCATAGACCTGGAAACTGGGCTCAAGCGCCTGTGGAGAAACCGTTTTGTAACTCACCGGCCATTCTTTTTCAGCGCGAACTTCAGGTTCTGCACGAGGACCGGTCGCGATAATCAATGCACTGAGCGTTATCAATGCGCCAAACACCAGCACACCGGCGAGTCGCACACCGACATGACGAAGTCGTGGCAATCTTCTGACGATCTGAGCTTGTTCAAACATGATCAGTTTCCTTCCTGAATTTTAAATCTGCGAGTTGCAGGCATTAAATTAGTGATACGTGACTTCAATTGTTCGGTGATGACTATCATGGCTGGCACCACCAGCAGAACCAACGCAGTACCAAAGGCCAGTCCAAAACAGAGCGTGACCGCAATTGGCACCATATAAATAGCAAGGCTGAAATTTTCAAACATCAGTGGCGACAATCCGGCGATTGTTGTTAATGAGGTCAACAATACTGCTCTGAAGCGCGATAAGGCCGCCGATCTGACCGCTGCTGTCAGAGACAGCCCAGCTTCCTGCTCTCGTCGCAGAAAGCTCACTAAAACAATTGAGTCGTTGACAATCACACCCGACAGCGCAAAAAAGGCGAGCATGGACATTGCACCAATATCGACGCCAATCACCCAATGCCCAACAATGGCGCCGGTCAACGCCAATGGAATTGCCGACATCACGGCTAATGGCCAGAGATATGAACTGAATGACCATGCCAGAATCAGGTAAATAAAGATCAGTGTCAGCGAACCGCCAAGTTGCATGGTTTCCAGCAGTTGCTGATTCTGCAGACTGTTGCCACCCAGCTCAGAGCTCAGGCCATATCGCTGGTTGATGTCTGGCAGCACGTCCGTACGCACATTGGCAAGTACCCGCTCAGCATTATTAATCTGACTATCCACAGACGCGCTTACCATCACAGACAGGAATCCGCCATTGTGGTTGATCACGTCAATGCCACGTCGGGTTGACAGATCCGCAACCAACCCCAACGGCACGACTTCACCACCCGGGGTGCGCACCGGAAATTGACGCAGGGAACTGATCTGATCGCGCTCGTCATCCGGCAAGGTCACCAACACTTCCAGCTCGGTATTATTCAGATTAAAAATCTGTACCCGATTTCCGTAGTAGGCACTTCGCAGCTGTTGACCCAGCGCTGTTGTTGTTAATCCAAGCGCAGCCCCCTCCGCATTGAGCGAGAAGATCATCTGATCCTTGCCGTAAGGCAGGTTGTCGAACACGTTGCTCACGCCTTCATAAGACAACAGTGCTGTCTGCAACTCCTCGGAGGCCTGTTTCAAACTGTTCAGATCTTCACCGCGCAACACCAGTGACAGATCCGGACGGCCACCGTTGGCACCACCGCGCACTTCCAATACCAGTTGTTCAACAAACGGCGGCCTGGTCACCAACTGTTGCCATTGGCTGACAAACCCCTGAGGATCAATCTGATATTCATCTTCCCAGCTGTACTCCACACGCATCGACGCGTATTGCTGGCCAGACTTGCGCTCTTGATTCAACTGCGCCGTGTTATATCCAACATAGTAGCCATTGATGTTGCTGTCACCGTTTGCATCGTTCACCTGCGTCAACGTTTGCTCGAGCGTCTGCATAAACGCCCGACGCTGGGCGTCACTGGCATCCATGGTAAAACTTACATTGGCTTCCAGCATCTGTAAGCTCATGCCCGTGACAAAATTTAATCCGACGCGACCACTGATCACCAGACTCAGCGCCAGCACCACGCAGCCGGATACCGTCAGCAATGTGCTGTAGGGACGCGCGAGGGCGTAGTCAAGCATGGGAGCGTAGACACGATCACGGAACGAATAAAACGCCCGGTCAAAAGCTAAACGTGCAGATGGCTTGTGCTCACGTTTCATGCGGCTGAAACTGTGTTTCAGATGACCAGGCAAAACCAGAAAACATTCAATCAATGAGGCGATGATGACGCAGAACAACACCATGGGCATGGTCTGTATGACGGCGCCCATTTCGCCACCTGAGATCAGCAATGGCACAAAGGCAGCCAGTGTGGTCAGCGATGAGGTTACCACGGGCATAAACATGCGCTTTGCTGCACCGGCGGCTGCATCTTCGGCCGAGTAACCTTGCTCAAACAACGCTACCGCATCTTCACCAACCACGATGGCATCATCCACAACAATACCCAGCGCCATGATAAAAGTGATCAGCGCCAGAATATTGATGCTGCCATCAAACCAGTAGTAATAAAGCAAGGTAGCAAACAGAAAACTGACCGGAATGCCCAGCATTACCCACCAGGCGGTACGGGTATTCAGGAACACAAACAGGGTTAATGCCACCAGCACCAGACCCGACCAGGCATTCGAAAAAATGACTGACAACTGCTCTTTCAGCAACTTCCATACTTCTTGATAGACCTCGATGGTAATCCCTTCGGGCAATTCGGCACGGGTTTTATCCAGCCACTGCTGCAGGGCTTGTGCGGAGGTCAGCGCGTCCGTGTCGCTCAAACGGTACAAATTCATTTCGATCGCGGGTTTGCCTTCTCTGGCGAGTTCGGCTTGGCCGGCACGAGGACGCTTTTCAATGGTCGCAATGTCACCCAGCCTGACCAGCTCATCGCCGGCGCCCAGCTGCAGTTGCAACTGCTCAAAACCCTGACTGTCGCGGCGTTGTTCCATGGCACGCAACTGCATCTCGCCCTGTGCACGTGCAACCACGCCCGCTGGCAAATCGGCACTGCGCTGACGAATCGCAGAAGCAACATTGTCCAGTGTGGTGTTGAGCGCCATCAGATTGGCACTGGACACCTGGATAGCCATCTCCTCTTCAGGCAGCCCAACAAATTCGATACGCTCAACACCAATATCAAACAGTTCGCGTTCAAATTGACGCGCCATCGGCAGTAATTCCTGGATACTGCTCCCACCCGTTACAAGCAGAGAGGCAATCTCTTCATAGCGCACACCGCGGCGGGCAGTAACTGGCTCCATATCTGCCGGCAGATTTCTGACCTGAGCAATACGGTCGTTGACGTCTTCCAGCGCCTTGCTCAGATCGGTATCAAAGGTGAATTCCAGGTCGATGCGTGATTGACCCTGGGTGGTGGTTGAATACACTTGCTGCAGATTGTTCAGCGTGTTCATCTGTTGCTCGATGGGCGAAACAATGAGCTTCTCCACATCCTCAGCAGAGGCCCCCGGCCAGCGTACAAACACCAGAATGACGGGTAATTGCACGGAAGGATCCAGTTGCGTATTGATCCTGCTGCCTGCCCAGATACCGGACAGGATCATCATGATCATCACCAGATTGGCGGCCACTTTATGGCGGGTAAACAGATCTATCAGGCTTTGAGTTGTCATTTATTGGCACGACCGTGTGGCGTTGTTGTTTCAGAACAAAGAGTTGCTGACTAACCACAATACACAAAGCGTGCCAGTTTTTTATTTTATTGTTATATAAGGATATTTTCTACAAGCCTTATCCATCATTAACAACAGTTGGTGATTTAAACCAACTATTGTTTTTCCAGACCAGATTTAGATGAAACCGGTGAGTCTTCCAGCAGATTGTCTGCGGCTTGTTGTGCTGCATCCAGAAACGGTCGTAAAACCCGGTCAGCGCCCGCGCGTTCGAGCATGAGGGCATCAACAGCTGTCGATGCTGTAACAGCCGTTTTCCCTTGGTAGGAGGAATCATGCAGAGTCTTCAACAAGGATAATGAGATATCCCGCTCTCTGGCTGTGCAGACAATCCACTCGACACATTGCAACGGCAAGGTATCAAGGAACTCAGGATCTTCTGCATCACCAAAGCGCACATTGATGTCTTTTCCGGCACGCGTCCTGATCACCTCAGGATCAATATCAATGCCAAGTACCCGCCTGCCTTTATTGTGCAGACTTTCAGCGATGGCCATACCAAATCGACCGAGCCCCAGAATAATGGTGTCCGGGCGCCCATCGTTTTCACCGTTGTCGAACGCTGTTTCGCGATCGGCATGCTTGCGTTCGAATATCGTCAACAAAGGTGCGAGGCGATGATAAAGCGGGTGAGAATATAAAATCATATACGTTGAACCGCTGATGGTGATCAGCCCGACCAGCGTGATCAGCCCCACAATATCCCGGTCCAGATGCCCCAGACTCAGGCCAAGCGCCGCAAGAATCAGCGAAAACTCGCTGATTTGAGCCACCGTCAGCCCGGCCAGGAAACCAGTTCGCTTTCGATAGCCCATAAAACCCATAATCGTCATCACAATCAGAGGATTACCAATCAGTACAAACGCCGAAAGGATGATTGCCGGCCCTAATTGCCCCGTGAGCGCAGCGATATCCAGACCTGATCCCAGTTCAATAAAAAAGAATAGCAGCAGAAAATCACGCAGACTGACCAGACGCGCACCAATAACTTCGCGATAGGGCGTTGAAGCGAGAGACACACCCGCCAGAAACGCACCGACCTCTTTACTGAAACCCATCAGTTCACCTAACGTAGCCAGTGAAACGGCCCAGGTCACCGCAAATAAAATCAACAGTTCAGCCGATTGCGCCATGTGTCTGCTGACAACCGGCAACACAAAGCGCGTCAATAACGCGATGCCAACCAGCATTGCAAAACCTTTTGCAAACACCCAAAGCATAATTGTCAGCAGTTGATCGGGTGCGGCGTCGGTGCCTGCGCCCATCGCAGTAAGTCCTATCATGACGAGGACTACCACTATGTCCTGCACAATCAGGAATCCAACGGCGATACGCCCATGGAGGGCATCAATTTCTTTTTTGTCGGATAACAGTTTGACAATGATGATGGTACTGGAAAACGTCAGTGCCACGCCCACATAAATCGCAGCCACCGGGCTGAGTCCCAGAGCCAATGCAATCAGATAACCAAAAATTGAGGTAAACAGCACCTGTCCGAGCCCGGTCGCCAGCGCTACAGGGCCCATGGTGCGGATAATGTGCAGATCCAGCTTGAGACCAACCACAAACAACAACAAGGCAATGCCCATCTGGGCAAGCAGTTCTATCTGTTCAGTGGATTCAACCAGTGACCATGCTGATGGGCCAACCAAAATACCTGCTGCAATAAAAGCAACGATCAGGGGTTGTTTCAGCATTCGGCTAATTGACGCGATGATTGTCACCACCGCTAGCAATACGGCCACTTCGACAAAACCATTTTCAAACGGCAGCATCCGGCAGACCTCTTTTCACTGATAACAGGTCAACGGCTTCAGTTTACTGATAGCCTTTGGCCTGTAATTCAAACAACGTAGCGTACTGACCACCCAGCGCCAGCAGATTGGCATGATCGCCTTCTTCCATGATTTTGCCCTGATCCATCACAAGAATATGGTCTGCAATGCGCACGGTGGAGAATCTGTGCGAGATAATGATGGAGATGCGATTACCGGTCAATTCACGAAAGTGCGCAAATATTTCAGCTTCCGCTTTGGCATCAATGGCGGCGGTGGGCTCATCAAGAATCAAGACTTCTGCGCGGCTGCGCATAAAAGCGCGCGACAAGGCAATCTTCTGCCATTGGCCACCGGACAACTCTTTGCCGTCGCGGAACCAGGTACCAAGCTGAGTATCATACTGCGCAGGCATCTGACGGATAAAATCTGCAGCCAGACCCTTTTCAGATGCATCCTGCACCAGCCCTTTCTGGTCCATAAAGTCCTTGTCGCCTACGCCAATATTCTCGCCAACCTTGAGCTGATAACGCGCAAAGTCCTGAAAAATTACCCCGATCTTTTCGCGAAGTGCGTCAATGTTCCAGTCCTGCAGATCAACCCCCTGAAACAGAATATGGCCATGGGTCGGGGTATAAAGCCGCGTCAGCAATTTGATCAAGGTTGTTTTGCCGGAACCGTTTTCGCCGACAATCGCCAGACTTTCGCCTGCCCGGATATGCAGGCTGATGTTATCCAGCGCCGGTGTTGTGCTGCCCGGGTAGTAAAAGCTCACCTTGTCGAATCGGATGCCGTCTTGCGGATCCAGACCTTCCACAACATTGCCGGTCGGTTCCGGTACGTTGTGCCCGAGATACTCGGTCAGATTGGATAAATACAGATTGTCTTCATACATTTTGTTGATGGATGCCAGACAACTGGTCACCGCACCCTGGCCTTGCCGGAACACCGCGATGTACATGGTCATCTGCCCCAGCGTAATAGCACCGGCAACCGCGGCAAACGCGACCCAGCCATACGAGAAATAAAACGCAGCACTGGCAATCAGGCCAAGCACATAACCCCAGAATCCGCGGCGTAAAACCAGGCTGCGGTCCTCTTTGTAGATATTGTGAAAGATATCAACGTAGCGTTGCAGAAACAGACGTCCCAGCTGCATCAGTTTTACTTCTTTAACACCGTCTTCGCGCGTCAGCACCATCTCCAGATAAACCTGCATACGACGCTCGGCAGAGCGACGACGCTGATTACGGAATGCTTCGCCAGAGAAGCGAGCCTCGGCCACAAATGCCGGGACACCGGCAAAACCCAGCAGCAAAACTGCCCAGACCGAAAATTGCCAGAGCAGAAAACCATAACTGATCAGTGAGATGCCATCGCGGATCAGATCAAAGGTTGCTATGACCAGACTTAACGGACGGCTGGATGCTTCGCGGCGCGCGCGCACCAGCTTGTCGTAGTACTCGGAATCTTCAAAGTTGGCCAGTTCCAGTGTCAACGCCTTTTCCAGAATCATGACGTTGACCTCGTTGCCGAGCAGGGCACGCAAAATGGACTGGCACACTCCATTGATTTTCAGCGAACCGGTCATCAACACCACCAGACCGGCCTCTATCAGCACAAAGCGCAACAGATCAGATTTGGCCTGTTCACGCAGCGCCCCCTCTGCCTGAATGGCGCTCACCACCGCATCCACGATCAATTGCCCGACCCATGCAATGGCCGCCGGCAAAAGCCCGGCAAACAATGTTGCCAGCGCCATGACAATGGTCAGGAATGGGCTGGCGCGCCAGACGATTTCGATCGCGATCCGGCTGTACTTAAAGACAGACGCAAAGCGCGTGAGCCAGGCGAGGGGGGAGGTGGCAGGCAGGGATTTTTTCAAGGTTGACTTCTTATCACAGGATTAATGTCCGCGGCGTGGAGAAACTGCCGCGGACAGTGTGCAAACAGTTTACGGTTTCATCAGTTTCAGCAGTATACGATCGGTATTGCGTCCCAGACTTTCATCAAAAGGACCGGCCGTACGCGGGTCGCTATCTACATACAGTGCATCACTGACGCCCACGACATGAAAACCGGCTTCTGTTGCAGCCTGTACCACAGTATCCAGCGGGATACGATGCAGGGCTGCATTGTCGGCGCCCAGATTGCCACGGTGATCAGCAATGCCCAGAATACCACCTGATTTTAAAACATCTTTGATAGCGGCCAGCATTGCCATGGCATTGGCGGGGTTTGCGTTGTAGACATCATGGAAGTTCAGGTGCGTAATCGCCAGATCAACACTGCTAGGCGCAACACCTAGCTGATCAAAGGTGTTTTCCACACGCTCAACATTGTTCAAGCGCCCATTAACGCGGTTGTTTACCGTCTCAGCGGTGGTGCCGCGGGCCAGCGAGGCAGGGTTGTTCTGCATCAGAACTTTGCCCTGTGGACCGACTGCCAGCGACAACACCTCGGTGTACCAGCCACCGGAAGCCATCACGTCCATCACCGTCATGCCTTCTTCGAGTCCAAGAAAGCTTAATACCGCAATTGGCTGACGTGCCGCATCCAGCGCTTTGTCGGCATCACTGCGCTCCGGAGAGTTGAGCGCGGCAGTCAGACGAGCTTCATCGATTGCAAACGCTTGCCCGCACATCAGGGCAGCTGCAGCAAACATGCTTATCAGTTTTTTCATATCATCACCTATTCTGCTGTTGTTTTTAGTCTGAAATACGGCAAGGCCGGCCTGTTAAACAGCCGGATTGACACACAACAACAGCATAGGGGAAAAGACACCATGAATACAGAGTTGATTCATGGTCGGAAGGACTACACGGTGGAAGTAATGTGTTTCAGGGCAGATCGACAATTAATGCAGACGACGGGTTTCCATCAATTCTTCTTCAAAAAGTCGCTTAACACGCAGCAACTCCTGCATATCACCCTCTGAGGTGAGCAAAGGAAGGTGATTTTCAATATCAAGAATAAGATTGGTAATGCTGCCTGTGTCCAATGCACTTAAATCGACATCGAACGGCCAGGTTGAATTCTGTCTCATGACTTTCTCCTACGGACAATCCGGGCATAATCCTGTTTTCGTCCATTGTCGAGAAAGCTTTAGAGGTATTTACTTAAAACTCTTACGCGTGCGTGCCCATCGCTGCTCTGATCAGCTGATTTTTCAGCCATGGCGTTTGTTCAACCGCACGCATCCCGGTATTGCGCAACCATCTTATCGGCAGGGGTTGTTCGGCATAAAGTCGTTTGAAGCCTTCCATGAGTAGCATCATCGACATGTTGTGGGGCTTTCGGTCGCGCTGGTAGCGGGCTAGCAGTACCGGATCAGCCGGGTCGCGTCCTGTGGCATCGACGCGGGCCAGCACATCGGCTAGCGCCTGAACATCAGCCAGCCCCAGATTGGCGCCTTGTCCTGCCAGCGGATGGATGCTGTGGGCAGCATCACCAATCAGAACAACACGCTTGTTGACGTACTCCAGCGCATGACGCTGACGCAATGAGAAACTGAAGCGCTTGCTTGAGTGTGTTACGTCACCCAGCCAGTGCTCACTGGCATAGGACAGCGCCCTGCAAAAGTCTGGATCGGGCATTGCCAGCAATGACTGAGCCGTAGCGGGTATGACAGACCAGACAATTGAGCACCAGTGTTCCGCATCGTTGTCCGGTGCAGCCAATGGCAAAAATGCCAGCACACCCTGATCCATAAAAACCTGTCGGGCACATTGCTGGTGTGGTTTGTCAGTGCGCACGGAACACACAATGGCCTCGTGTTCATAGTCCCACTCGCGGGTCTGAAAGCCGGCGAGTTGCCTGAGGGGTGATTGGGCGCCATCTGCAGCAATGACCAGGCGGGCAGAGAGTTGGCGCCCTGTATCTAATGTCAGAACAGCTGCCTGCGGAGCATTGTCGAGCGCGATCACGCTGGCGGGCATCAGACAATCCAGCAGCGGCTGGCTGCGTAACGCCTGATGCATTGCAGCAACCATGACACGGTTCTCAACAATATGCCCAAGCACAGGTGCGTGGATATCGGCTGCACAAAAATTGATATCAGCAGTACCATCCGCCTCACGCACATGCATATCTGTGTAGGGGCTGACACGACTGTTTTGCATGGCCGACCATACACCCAGAGACTCAAACAGCGCCTCTGAGGCTGGCGTAATCGCACTGACTCTGGGATCAAATTCCGCGCCGTTTATCAGCGACATCGAATCCTGCAGAGGCTGGCTGTCCAGCAGAGCAAGACGCAATCCACTTTTTCGCAAAGCCAATGCCATCGCCGCACCAATCGGGCCAGCGCCCACAATCACGACATCGTAATCAGTTTTTGTTGTGGCTGCGCTCATGCATCCTCCAGTCTGCGGTTGCTGCCATCATTATTCTGATCAATACTGACGGCGCTCGACACAGACTTTACCATTAATCCGCGATAAAACAGGAGTCCTTCCATGACCGGACATGTCAGCCCCGACGCCGCACGCGCACTTATCGGTACCGAAACCGGTATCAGTCAGTGGCACACCATCAGTCAGAAGCAAGTTGATCAATTTGCCGAGACCACCGGTGATTTTCAGTTCATTCATCTGGACGTAGAGCGTGCAAAAAACGAGACTCCGTTCGGAGGCACCATTGCACATGGTTATCTGACCCTGTCACTGCTGAGTATGTTAGGGGCTGAAGCGGGTAGTGTTCGCCTGGAGAACACACGAATTACCATCAACTATGGACTGGATAAAGTCAGATTTCTTAATCCGGTGCGCGTGGGGGCACGTATCAGAGCCAGATTTGTTTTACTCAGTATTGAAGAAAAAAATCCCGGCCAATTTTTGCTGAAGAACCAGGCGACTGTTGAAATAGAAGGTCAGGACAAACCGGCAATGATTGCCGAATCACTTAGCCTTGCCATCACAACGCCAGCCGCATAAGCAAAAAATCCAATCACTGTCAGGCAACACAAGCGTTAAGGGCAAACAGCACATGGACATTCATAACACGTTGAAACGAGGGTTTGTAATAGTGGGACTCCTGACCTTGATTGGTTGCGCGGGCGATCGCCCCTCAACA
>JAUSPW010000367.1 GCA_030652635.1 Pseudohongiella sp.
CATCAGCTGATGGCAAATGGCGACTCCACCGGCTTGAGATTTGAAACCCTTGAGATTGGCCTGGGTGGCGCGCAAGAAGACCGTGTTTCACTGGAAGGCGACATCATCTACGCACAAACCAACCGCCCAATGCGAATCGGATACGAATTGAGCAGTGCCGCAATTGATCTGGATGCATGGATACCCCCAGCCCCCGAAGTCACTGAAGAGGACCCGGCCGAGCCCGCACCGGATATCGAGCTGCCCATGGATTTGTTGCGAAGTATGAACGTCAGAGGAGCGCACAGCATCAACTCACTGACGCTTGCTGGCCTGCAGTTTTCGCCCTTACAGTTTGGGCTGGTGCTGGAAAACGGCCAGTTAAACCTCGACACCCAGTCCGTAGGTTTTTATGGGGGCGACCTGGGGATGACCGTCAGACTCAACGCCAGAAACACACTGGCACAACTGGCGATGACCAGCGAACTTTCCAACATCAACGCCTCCACCTTAAGTGCCGACATGCCGCGCTTGAACTTTTTTACCGGCCGCTTTGATCTGAACACCACCCATGTGATGAGTGGCAACAGCGTAAATGCACTGATGAACAGCATCACCGGCAGCAGCCGGGTTCAGCTCAGCGAAAGTTCGGTCAACATAACCATGTTGAAACAGGTGTTCTCGGCAATTTCCGTGCTCAGCCCCAGCGGCGACATGGCCTCAGCCTGGCCCGATGTGGTGCAAATCAACAACACCGAAGCCGTGCTGAATTTCTCCAACGGCATAAACAGCGGCCAGGAATTCGCCATGCGCCTGGATAATTTTGACATTGCCGGCACCGGTGGCATCAATCTTCAGGAAGGCAGCTTTGACTACCAACTCGCCTTCACCGTGTTGGGAGAACCTGCACCGCAATCCATCCGCGTGAATGAAAACTACCAGAATGTTGCCTGGCCGATTCGCTGCGACGCCGCATTCACCGACTCACCGGTCCGGTACTGCAGCCCCGACCTGCAGCGCGTACGCGAGGTCTTTGCACAAATAGCACGTGGCGAAATTGAACGCCGCGCCAGCGACGCCATTGGGGAACAGGTCGATCGTGTACGCGACCGCCTGCGTAATCTGCTGCCACAGCCATGACAGACACGGCCGTCACCCCGCTTGACCCGGCCAAGGTGCTGGAATGGTTTCACCAGCACGGACGCCATGACTTACCCTGGCAGTACGACACCACACCCTACCGGGTATGGGTGTCAGAAATTATGCTGCAACAAACCCAGGTCGGCACCGTTATCCCCTACTACCAGCGGTTTATGCAGCGCTTCCCCTTTTTGCAGACATTGGCCGCAGCCCCGATTGATGACGTGCTACACCTATGGACCGGCCTTGGCTATTACGCCCGGGCCCGCAATCTGCACAAAACCGCCCAGCTGGTGTGTTCTGAGCATGGCGGAGAATTCCCGCCATCGCAGGAACAGCTTGAAAACCTGCCCGGCATTGGCCGATCAACAGCAGGCGCCATCCTCTCGCTGAGCATGGGGCAACGCGGCGTGATTCTGGATGGCAACGTCAAGCGCGTGTTATGCCGCTACTACGCCATCCAACGCTGGTCCGGTGACAACCAGACTCAAAAAACACTATGGGAACTCGCCGAACAATCAACACCACCACAGCAGTTTGCCCAATACACACAAGCCATGATGGATCTGGGCGCAACCCTGTGCACCCGCAGCAAACCCAAGTGCGCACAGTGTCCGCTCAGCACCTCCTGCCAGGCCCTGGCATTAAACCTGGCGAACAAACTACCTGTCAGCAAACCCCGCAAAACCCTGCCAACCAGACCGGTTTACATGTTGTTGCTGCAAAACAATCACCAACAAGTGCTGCTAGAACAGCGCCCCGCCAACGGCATCTGGGGCGGCCTCTGGAGCCTGCCCGAATTCACAGCAATAGACGCCCTGCAAACATGGGCCAACTCAAAACACGCCACACTCCAACACCCCTGGCCCATCACCCGCCACACCTTCAGCCACTTTCACATGGACATTACCCCAGTGCCCGCCACACTGAACCATCACGGAATTGCCGAACCACAAACCGGTCTATGCTGGTACCCACTAGACCAATCCGTTAACGTAGGCCTGGCCGCACCAGTAAAAAAACTCTTGCAACAACTGGCAGTATCTTCACAAGATGCACAATAATTTTTGATCAGCACCCCCTTTTTTGAAGAGCAAACTATGACCCGCACCGTTTTCTGTAAAAAGCTCCAACAAGAACTGCCAGGTCTACCAACACCACCCTACCCTGGCGAAAAGGGCCGTTTTATCTACGAAAACATCTCAGCCCAAGCCTGGCAAGACTGGCAGAAACAACAGGTTATGCTCATCAACGAAAAACACCTGAGTATGGCTTCACCCGACGACCGCCGATATCTGACCGAACAAATGGACCGCTTTCTCACCAACCAAGCCTTCGAGACCGCCAGCGGTTACGTCCCACCCGAGACCGATTCCTGAGCCACCCAAACCACAATTAACTTCCACTAAAGTTTAATTCACAGGCTTGACTCGGAGCGCGGCAACGGTTTTAATACGCGCCTTGTCGCCGGGCCAACCGCCCGAGCGCACAAAAAAATGCCCAGGTAGCTCAGTTGGTAGAGC
>JAUSPW010000371.1 GCA_030652635.1 Pseudohongiella sp.
GCCGGCACCCATCTGCGCTTTGGCAAAAGCTTCGGCAAATGTCTCGCCTACACCCATCACTTCGCCGGTAGATTTCATTTCCGGGCCAAGAATCGGGTCAACGCCAGGGAACTTGTTGAACGGGAACACCGCTTCTTTCACAGCGAAGGTCTCAGGGATAATTTCCTTGGTGAAACCCTGTTGCACCAGGCTTGTCCCAACCATGCAGCGCGCCGCAACCTTGGCCAGCGACACACCAATGCATTTGGATACAAACGGCACGGTGCGTGATGCGCGTGGATTCACTTCGATGACATAAAGCTGACCATCCTGATAGGCCATCTGAGTATTCATCAGACCTACCACACCCAGTTCCATCGCCATGCGCGACACCTGGTCACGAATTTCATCCTGCACAGACATCGGCAGATTGTAAGGGGGCAGGGAACATGCCGAGTCTCCGGAGTGAACACCTGCCTGCTCAATGTGCTGCATGATTGCGCCGACCACAACCTGTTTACCGTCGCTGACCAGGTCTATATCGATCTCGATGGCAGCATTCAGAAAGTAGTCCAGCAACACAGGACTGTCGTTGCCGACTTTGACTGCTGTGCGCATATAACGATTCAATTCTTCCTCGTTGTACACAATCTCCATGGCCCGACCGCCCAGCACGTAGGAAGGACGCACAACAAGCGGATAAGAAATCTTTTCGGCTTCGGTGATGCACTGCTCGACACTGCGCACGATACAGTTTGGCGGCTGCTTCAGACCCAGCTTTTGAATCAGTTTCTGGAAGCGCTCGCGATCCTCGGCCAGGTCGATGGCATCAGGCGAGGTTCCGATCACCGGCACACCCGCTTGCTCAAGCCGGGTCGCCAGATTCAGCGGCGTCTGGCCACCAAACTGCACTATCACACCCGCTGGTTTTTCAACCGCAACAATCTCCAGCACATCTTCAAGCGTGACTGGCTCAAAATACAGTCGATCCGAGATGTTGTAGTCTGTGGACACCGTTTCAGGGTTACAGTTGACCATGATGGTTTCATAACCATCTTCACGCATGGCCAGCGCGGCGTGCACACAGCAATAGTCGAACTCGATACCCTGTCCAATACGGTTTGGACCGCCGCCCAGCACCATAATCTTTTTGCGATCACTCGGCTTGGACTCACACTGCTCTTCATAACAGGAATACATGTAGGCCGTGGTCGATGCAAACTCAGCAGCGCAGGTATCAACTCGCTTATACACCGGTCGAACACCCAGCGCATGACGGTATTCACGCACTGCTTTTTCAGGCTCATTCAACAGCGTTGCCAGGCGCGCGTCCGAAAAACCCTTACGCTTGAGCGCAAACAAGGCTGGCTTGTCCAGGCTCTGCAATGACAGCTGCGCAATACGCAGTTCGTCTTGAATAATGTCTTCAATTTGAACCAGGAACCACGGATCCACGCCAGTGAGCTCAGCAACCGTGGCCACTGGCCAGCCCAGACGGAACGCGTCACCAATGTAGCGAATACGTTCGCTGCCAGCGTCTTTCAATTCACCACGCAGTTTGTCCATGCAGTCGCTGAGCGCGGTATCCAGCACCGGATCCAGACCACTGATACCAACCTCGAGACCACGCAGTGCTTTTTGCAGTGATTCCTGGAAGGTACGACCAATCGCCATCACCTCACCGACAGATTTCATTTGAGTGGTGATGCGGTCACTGGCTTCCGGGAATTTTTCAAACGTGAAACGCGGAATCTTGGTTACTACGTAGTCAATGGTCGGCTCAAACGATGCTGGTGTAGCCCCGCCAGTGATTTCGTTGCTGAGCTCATCCAGCGTAAAACCACACGCCAGCTTTGCAGCGACGCGCGCAATCGGGAAACCTGTTGCCTTGGACGCCAGCGCTGACGAACGCGATACACGCGGGTTCATCTCAATCACGACCAGCCGACCGGTTTTGGGGCACATACCAAACTGTACGTTGGAGCCGCCGGTTTCTACACCAATCTCACGTAACACCGCAATCGAGGCGTTACGCAGAATCTGATATTCCTTATCGGTCAAAGTCTGTGATGGCGCAACGGTGATTGAGTCACCGGTATGCACACCCATAGCGTCAAAGTTTTCGATGGTGCAGACAATGATGCAGTTATCGTTTTTGTCACGAACGACTTCAGTTTCGTACTCCTTCCAGCCAATCAATGACTCATCAATCAGCAATTCTTTGGTAGGTGACAGCTCCATACCGCGCGTGCAGATCTCAACAAACTCTTCTTTGTTGTACGCCACACCACCACCGGTGCCACCCATGGTAAACGAGGGGCGAATGATGCAGGGAAACCCTACTTCGTCGAGCGCAGCAAACGCCTGTTCCATATTACGGGCGATGCCGTGGCGAGGAGTCGACAGTCCAATTGCTTTCATGGCGTTATCAAACAATTCGCGATTTTCAGCTTTGTCGATGGATTCAGCGCGCGCGCCAATCATTTCCACATTGTATTTGGCCAGCACACCATGACGCTCGAGATCTAGCGCACAGTTCAACGCAGTTTGCCCACCCATGGTTGGCAGGATGGCATCGGGGCGCTCTCTTTCACTGATCTTTTCAACTATCTGCCAGGTGATAGGCTCGATGTAGGTTGCATCAGCCATGGCCGGATCGGTCATGATGGTCGCGGGGTTAGAGT
>JAUSPW010000372.1 GCA_030652635.1 Pseudohongiella sp.
TACACCATCAACCCGGCGATTACCCACGGCATTGCGCACGAAGTGGGTTCCATTGAAGTCGGCAAATTGGCTGATCTGGTGCTGTGGAAACCGGCATTTTTTGGCATCAAACCGTCGCTGATTATCAAGTCCGGCATGATCGCCGCCGCGCCGATGGGTGATCCCAATGCGTCCATTCCAACGCCACAACCTGTGCATTATCGCCCGATGTTTGGTGCATACGGTGCGGCGGCCGCCGCCCTGTCAGTCACTTTTACCAGTCAGCTGGCATTGGACTCAGGCACCTTGCCGGCGCTGGGTTTAACACGGCGACTGAGCGCCTGCCGCAACACCCGCACCATTGGCAAACAGCACATGGTGTTAAACACCTGGCTGCCGCAGATTGAGGTGGATGCCCAAACTTATGAAGTGCGTGCCAACGGCGAACTGCTGGTGTGTGAACCTGCCACGGTGTTGCCTTTGGCTCAGCGTTACTGTTTGTTTTAAGGGCCGGTGTACCGGCCGGAAGTCAAAGGAACGCATCATGCTGGAAATTTATGAGCGACTGGGCACGCAGGGATCCTTCCCGATTGATACCCGTGTCATTCTGACGCACGAGCAACGCGACCGCGGCCGCCTGCGGGTGTTTTCCCCGGAAGGCGAAGAGGTGAGGATTTTTCTGACACGCGGTTCATCGTTGCTGGTGGGCGAAACCCTGCGCGCCCAGTGTGGTCGTTACGTGTTGGTGGAAGGTGCCATCGAGGCCGTTGCGGTGGCGCGTTGTGAGGACTGGCCGACGTTTGCGCGGGCGTGTTATCACCTTGGCAATCGCCACGTCAAAGTGCAGGTAGGTGAGCGCCTGTTGCGCATTCTGCCGGATCATGTGCTGGAAGATATGTTGCTGCAGCTTGGGCTGACGATTGAACATGCCATGCATGTGTTTGTCCCGGAATCCGGCGCTTATGCTCACGGTGGTCATGGACACGGACACGGACACGGACATCAGGGCGACACACATCACACGGCGCTGATGCCAGTCAGTAAACAGGATTCTGTAATGGGCGTGATTGACAGCCTTGAACTGACATCGCCGGTTGCCGGCAAAGGGCGTCATGATCACCACTGAACTGGCCTTGTTAAAACTCATGCATCTGAGTAGCCCCGGTTTGCCGGTCGGCGCGTATGCCTTTTCACAAGGTCTGGAATATGCCATTGACGCTGGCTGGGTACAAAACGATAAAGAGGTCAGCCACTGGCTGGAATCGCAATTGATTTTTGCCTTGGCGCGGCTTGATGTGCCCGTGCTGCTGCGCCTGCACAGCGCCATCAGCGACAACAATCGTGAGCAGGCGCAGTGGTGGAACGATTATTGTCTGGCCAGTCGTGAAACACGCGAGTTGCAGTTAACGGATACGGCAACCGGGCTGGCGCTGCAACGCCTGTTACCGAGCCTGTCTGTGACCTCATTGATCGCTGAACCACCCGTGAGTTTTGTGTGCGGCTACGCACAGGCGGCGGTGAGCTGGCAGATCAGCGCAGACATGGCGGCGCTCGGCTATTGCTGGGCGTGGCTGGAAAATCAGGTCAATGCGGCCACCAAACTGGTGCCACTGGGCCAGACTCAGGCGCAAAAATTGTTAAACACTTTGCAGGAAAAAATTCCTCTGGCCATTGAGCAGGCCAAAGGACTGGGCGATGACGATCTGGGCATGAGTCTGCCTGCGTTGACCCTGGCGAGTATGTATCACGAAACCCAATACACACGGTTGTTCCGCTCCTGACGCGTTGTCGGTCAGCCAATACCACACAGCATTTATGTGACTGAAGGAGTTTTTATGAGCACCCAACACACAAAACAGACATTACGAATTGGCGTCGGCGGTCCGGTGGGTTCCGGCAAAACCGCGTTGTTGCGCGCACTGTGCACTGCCATGCGTGATCACTACGACATCGCCGTGGTGACCAATGACATCTACACCAAAGAGGACGCCAACTTTTTAACCAAACATGAAGCGCTCAGCGCTGATCGTATTATTGGTGTGGAAACGGGCGGCTGCCCGCACACCGCGATTCGCGAAGACGCGTCCATGAATCTGGCGGCCATTGATGAACTGCTGCGCCGTCATGGTCCGGTTGAACTGATTTTTGTGGAAAGTGGCGGCGATAATCTGAGTGCCACTTTCAGTCCGGAGTTATCGGATCTTACGCTGTATGTGATTGACGTGTCTGCCGGTGACAAAATTCCCCGCAAAGGCGGGCCGGGCATAACCAAGTCGGATTTGCTGATCATCAATAAAACAGATCTGGCACCGTTGGTTGGTGCGTCGTTGGATGTCATGCGTGAGGATGCCGCGCGCATGCGTGGTGAGCGACCGTTTGTATTCAGTAATTTAAAAACCGGGCAGGGCCTGGATCAGATCATCGACTTTATTGTTGAGTACGGCATGTTGCAGGAACGGCTCCCCGGATCGGTGCTGGTCAGTATGATGGCCGGGGTCACAGCAGCAGGCGCAGGTTTCCCGCGCGCCGATGCTTAAACAGATGCGGCACGTTAAAAAACACGTTTAGCTAAAACGTCCCAAAAAATGTTCAGTAGGAAAGAGGTGCCTGATGAAAAAACAAACCCGTTTGATGCTTGCCGTGATGTCCGCAGTCAGCAGTGTGTCATTACACGCCCACGAGGGTCATGCCGCGATGGGTTCCATCGCCCATGAGATTGAACATGCCGGTTGGGTAGCGGGCGCGCTGGTGGTGGCATCGGTGATGATCGTGTGGGGCTTCAGTGCAGCGGTAACGTTTGCAGACAAGGTTGCCCACAAACCGTCGAAACGTTTGTAAGCACATAAACTGATAGCGGGATTAACGCATATCAGGCTGTTAATCCCGCTCCAACACACTCAAGGCTATACGCGCTGCGGCCGTGCGGTTTTGCACACTGAGCTTTTTGAAAATCTGCTCCAGGTGTTTATTCACGGTTCGCGGACTCATCTGCAGTATCTGCGCCGCTTCCCAGTTGGTTTTACCCTGACTGATCCACGCCAGGACCTCCGACTCGCGTTTGGTCAGGTTTAGTTTTTCGCGCAACAAATCCTCACCGGTGGTTTCCGCTGCTTCTGACAGACGCAGCAGTTTTTCATCCTCATTGATATGACGGATGAAGGTCACACTCAAGCGTTTTTCCTGCAGACTCGCGCCGCTGCCAGAGGTCACCGCCAGCGATAACATCTGCTCGGGTTCACGTTGCGCGGGTGGTGCAAACCAGTTGTGCAAGTCCGTGGCTAACGATGTAGTCTGCCATTCCTCGCTGGCGCCGGCGCGCGCAAACAAGGCCAATGTTTGTGGGGTTGCCCACAAAATGCGCCCCAGACGACTGACAGAAAACAGGTGTTGTCCCGCCGAGTCCAACGCGTTGTAAGCACTGCTGGTCAGGCGTGCATTGTTCAGATGCACACTCATACGTGCCAGCAGTTCCTCGGGTTTGATGGGTTTGGTCAGATAGTCCACACCCCCGGCTTCCAGTCCTTTAACAATGCTTGCTGAATCACTCAACCCGGTCATAAAAATCACCGGAATCGCCGCCAGTTCCGGAATCGCGCGCAATTCCCGGCAAGTTTCAAAGCCGTCTTTATTGGGCATGATGGCATCCATCAAAATCATATCCGGCCGTATACGACGGGCAATGGTCAGCGCCTGGCGCCCTTCAAGTGCTACCAGCACGTTGTAACCGGCATCCTCCAAAGTGTCGTTGACAAAACTCAATGATTCGGGGGAATCATCAACCACTAGCACTACATTGGAATGTGATTTTTTGCTCATGATCCTGTGTCGCTCATGTTATCGCCTGTTGCAGGCGTGTCGGGAAGGGGCGTTTTGGGTTTCTGAAAACTACGGACAATCTGATTAAACTGCATACGGTCCAACAGGCCTTTCAAGTGGCGACGCGCTGATTCATTGATGAGACCTTTTTGCGTCATCTCATCCAGTTTGTTCTGCACACCGCGTTTGTAACCAAGTTCTGCGCAGGTCACCAATTCACGCGCCAGTTCATGATCCGCCAAGGCAGAGAGGTCAGTCGGAGGCATCAGTGCCAACACCTCGGCGCTGTCTTCCCCCGGGCTTTTGTGCAGCCACGTCAGTGATAACAGGCGACCGATGGTTTCCAGCAGCTGTTGATGATTGATGGGTTTGACCAGGTACGCGTTATGGTCATCCAGTCCCTGCAGGTTGCGGTGGCGCTCCTGAGCATCGGCTGAAATCATGATAATGGGCTGCTGGTATCCCAGTGTCCGTAGCCGGGCAGCCAACTCAAGGCCATCCATGCCGGGCATGCTGACATCCACCAGAAACAGATCCGGGCATACCGTCTTGACCACCTCAAGGCAGTCAAGGGCGTCAGGTGACTCAAGCAAGGTAAAACCCAGTGGCGGCAACAGTTCGGCCATCAAACCGCGGTGGATGGGATCATCGTCAACCACCATCACCACTTTGCGATCGCCGGCATACCCTTCGAGTTGGCGCTGAGGGGGTGTCTGCAACAAGGGTTCCGTGACACGCGACATCATCAGGCTGACTTTAAAACAGCTGCCCACGCCGGGTGTGCTGGTAATATCGAGTTCGCCACCCATAATATCGGTGAGCAAACGCACAATGGTCAGTCCCAGCCCGGTGCCGGGCACGTTGGGTGCATCTGGGCCACGGACACGTTCAAACGGATCCAGAATGCGCAGCAAGTCTTTTTCGTTGATGCCAATGCCAGTGTCCACCACAGAGAATTCGGCGACCTGATTGCGGTAACGCACGTGAAACTCGACGCTACCTCTTTGTGTGTATTTGATGGCATTGGATAACAGGTTGATCAGAATCTGGCGCAGACGCTTTTCGTCGGTGGTCACCACGTCCGGCAATTTGTTGTGCACATGGCAGGTAAACTGAATGCCTTTTTCCAACGCCATGGTGCGGAACATCTGTATCATCTGTTCGACCAGTTCCGGCAACTTGACGTGATTGCGATAAATCTCAAGACGGCCGGCTTCAATTTTTGATATGTCCAGCAGCCCCTCAATCAGCCCCGCCAGATGTTCACCGCTGCGTTTGATGATCTGTATGGCTTCGCGGCTGCGCAGCGGGATTTCATCGCGCTGACTTAGTATCTGCGCGTAACCAAGAATCGCCTGCAGGGGTGTACGCAGTTCATGACTGATGCCCGACAGGTAACGGCTTTTGGCTTCGTTGGCACGTTCGGCCAGATCCTTGGCTTTTTGTAACTGTTGGTCAGTTTTGTTGTGTGCTTCGATTTCCAGCATCAGGCGGCTGGTCTGCCGCGAGGATTCCAGCTGCGCGACTTCGCGGCTTTCGCTGGCCAACAGATACAACCAACAGATCACACCCAGAATGATCAGCATGACAAAAAACAACATGGTCAGCGCTTGCTGCAGCAGCGGTGATTCCGCGCCGGCGACCGGCAACATTTGAAAATACACCAGCCCTAACATGGCCGCGCTGATGGCATTGGCAGTGCCAAACAAGGTGAAAAAACGCACCATGCGCCTGCCTACAGGTTGAAAAAACACCGCATGCAACCAGGGTTTCAGCCAGTTCTCCAGCTGGTTGGCCAGTCGCCCGTCCGGTTTGCAACTGTCCATACAACGCGAGTCCAATGAACAGCATAAAGAACAAATGGCGCCTTGATAGGCCGGGCAATACGCCATGTCCTGCTGCTCAAACGGGTTCTCACAAATACAGCACTGCAGGTCTTTGTGAAGGCTGCCGTGCAGGTTTTTTGCCGGCAACAGTTCGTGAATCTCCGGTGACTGACGGGCCAAATAAAAGCGACCGCGTGTCAGGATAGCAATCAACGGCACGGTAATAAAACACATACCCAGACTGATAAAGTGCGCCAGGTGTTTGGCGGTGTCACCAAACAGGCCGAGATAACACAACACACCGGTGATGGACGCCAACAACACTGAAACAGTGCCCACCGGGTTAATGTCATACAAGTGTGCGCGTTTGAACTCAACAAAGGACGGGCTGAGTTTGAGTGGTTTATTGATCATCAGATCCGCGGACAACGACCCCAGCCAACTCAGCGTCACAATCGAAAACAAACCCAGAATGGCTTCCAGCGCGCGATAGAGACCGAGCTCCATCAGCAGCAGGGCAATGGCCACATTAAACACCAGCCACACCACCCTGCCGGGATGGCTGTGTGTCAACCGCGAGAAGAAGTTTGACCAGGCGATCGAGCCTGCATAGGCATTAGTGACGTTGATTTTCATTTGCGAAATTACCACCATCAAGCCCGCCAGCACCAGCGACAGCGTTGGTGAACTGCTGATGTAGTTAAACACCATCTGGTACATGTAGGTGGGAT